>JBCBNX010000006.1 GCA_039821555.1 Bacteroidota bacterium | reverse complement strand
GAGAAGTTGGCGGGGAGCTATCGGGCGATGGTGCAGTTGGCGATCGTGGAGCGCTACCTGCGCGAATATCCAGACAGTGCCTAGTCTCGTGGGCAAGTAAAAAAATATTTGATTTAAGCGGATCAATAGATTGGTATTTATTGATGCTACCATTTGAGCAGTCTAAAGAAACTCCACCATATGTTCCGTATGCTGGACTAAATACAGTTGCGCCAACGTTGCACAGACTAGCCAGTCCATCAGCGCTACCTGTAATGTTAAGTTGGAGATTTCTAAAAATAAATATCATTTGATCAAAAATACCATTATTATCGTAGTCATATAAGGCAGTATTGATATTGGTACCAAAAAAATTCCAAAACTCCTGGACAATTTTTTGAATGTTCAAATTTGACGGCGCTACTGTGAGTGCATAATCAGCTTGATCTAGCTGAGTTGTGTAGCTTGTTTCATCTCCAAACAGCACGAAATTTCCGTTCGACTGCTGGTGAAAGTAATCTGTCAGCGATCCAGCAAGAAACGGAGGACTAGGGTCCGGGTCGAGTAGAGCACCTTGGATATCGGGGGCTGCCTGGGTGGACAGCCATCCGGGGTTCCCTGCGGGTGGACAGGGGGTGGGCGGGTCACCGTTGTCGTCTCGAAACCGAACGTAGACGATCAGGGCTCGGTAGGTACCCGTCGGAGCAAGAGCATTGGAGGATGGCTGTCCGCCAGTACCCCCTGCTGCGCTGCTGGTTGTCCCACATACAAAGCTGGTACCCTGGGCCAGCGCTCCAGGAGACGCGACAAGAAGCGCACCGGCTAAACACACGAACCGGAGTGAGAGGGACTGCATCGTAGTAACGCGTGGGTTGGAAGAGAATACTTAGCCACAATACCCCGTATAAGAGAGCGCAAACAAGGGGCTAATTTTTCAAGGATCAGGTAGCGGTCTCCTGTGAGCAGGTAGAGGTATTCCATGCGTCCCCAGGCGACCTACCCCACGGTGCAATCCCTGTACGGCGGCCTGCCAGAATACCGTCTCAGAATAGCCGCGCGAAGCCGAGCGTGACGGTGGTACCCGGCTCGTCGAGGCGGAACGTCACGTCGAGGCGTAGCGGCAGCGCGAGGCCGCCGGAGAGCCCCACGCCGACCTCGTGGTGCTGCCAGTCTGTGGTAGGGCCGAACGCGTTGAGGTCGCCCGTAGCGTGTGCACCGTGGACGAGCAGCCCAACGTTGTTGACCGCCGCCCACTCCCAGCCGAGCAGCTCGAACGGCACGCTGCGGAAGTCGTGCTCCCAGAAGCCTGCCACGTAGCGCGTCGCCTCGATGGGTCGCCCGACGCGCGCCCGGAGCGTTCCGAACGGCGCGAGGCCGAGGAGACTGCCCTCGACCGCGTAGGTACGCTGCGGCAGCAGGTCGCCGGACGTGGTACCGGCCGTCACGCGCAGGTGGAGTGCGTTGGGAAAGAGACGGCGGCGCAGGAACGTCGGCACGGTCACGCCTACTGCGGCCTCGGTGCGGACAAAGCTGAAGTCGCCCCCGAGCGCGTCGGCATCGGCGATCTCGACGCGCACCTCGGCCCCGGTGTGGCCGGTGCCTGCGGCGAAGAAGCCCGTCTCGGTGCTGCCCACGGAGAGCCGCGCCTGCACGGCATGCACATCGCCCTCGGCGACGGCGGGGTTGGCCCGGCGGTCGCCTCCGCCGAGGAGCGCGGCGTCTTCCGTATCCAGGAGCGAGCGGTGGCGCTCCGCCGCGAACCGGACGAGCGGACGCAGCCGCCCGAGCGGCCCGGCCGGGATACTCGCCGACACCTGCCCGTAGGCGCGGCGGCGGTCGTAGTAGTCGAAGTAGTCGTCGCCCCCGAGTGCGACGGATGCGGAGTTGACGAAGCGCGCGTGGGCGTCGGACCGATAGCGCCGGACGACCTCGTCGCCATAACCCGCGACCACGCGGAGGCCCGTGCGCCCAAACCGGTGCAGCGTCCCGACGCGCACGCTCCAGCCGATATCGCCGAGGCCGGTCCGGTATCCAACCTGCCCGCCGACGTAGGGCCCGACGCGCGACGAGATCGTGAGCGCCCCGCCGAGGTGCGCCTGCTCGACGCGGTTGGCCCAGACTACGGGTTCGAAATCGGTGGAGAGCAGGCGGCGCTTCCCGCTCCCTCCGCTGCCGCCGCCATCGCTGCCCGTATTGAACTCGATGAAGCGCGCCCAGAAACCGCTCGGCTCGAACGCATTCTCCAGCGTGTCCGTCGAGTCGATTTCGGCGTAGGCCGTCGCCTCGCGGGCGGTGAGCGGGACGGTCTGGCCTTCGTCTTCCAGCGCCGCGCCGGACGCGACGGCGACCGAGTCCACGCGGGTCGCATCGTCGGCGTAGAGCGAGTCCGGGACGGGCACGTTGAGTTGGTAGTCCGAGAGGCGCGTCGTGAGGCGGAAGCCGAAGTCGGGGAAGCTCAGCCCGGTCATGCCGATGCGGCCCTTGCCCACGAGCCGGAAGTCGGCCGGGAGCCACACGGCGTCGGATTGGGAGGCCTCGGCGAACCCTGCTTCGGTGGCGGCGACGTACTGCTGCGCCAGCGTGAGGTCGAACGCCTGCACGAGTGGGAAGCGGACGGCATCGTTGACGCTCACCTCGGCGGCGAGGAGCACCGCGGCCCCGCCCAGGTCGGCCGGGCGCGGGTCGAGGTCGAGCACAGCGAGGGTGCCTTCGAAGCCAGGTTGCAGGCGCCCGCCCGTCTCGAACGCCACGTCGTAGACGCGCCGCCCGCCCTGCGTGCGCTCGCCCGTGATGGCGAATCGGTAGAACCGCAGCGCCTCCGGCGAGGTCGGCCCCACGAGGTCGTAGCCGCCGAAGTCCACGTCGTCGTCGTAGAGGTTGACGAGGTCGTCGGCGGCGGTGAAGACGTCGGCGCTAAAGGCGTTGGTGAGGTTGTCCGTGGTGCGGTAGGCCTGGACGATCTCGCGGAGGCCGCGCTCGCGGTCCCAGAAGGCCTGCGTGGCGCTCTCCGTGATGGCGGCGATAGCCGTGTCGGACTCGATGACCTGGCGGCTGAAGGCGTCGGCCTGCCATGTGCGGAGGCGGTCCTGCCAACGCGCCTTGTGCGCCACGACGCGCCGCATGAGCGCCAGCGCGGGATCCTCGCCGGAGACCACGACCTCGCCGAGCGTCTGCGTGTCGGGCGCGAGCGCCACGTTGAGCGTGAGGGTGCCGCCGGTGGCCTGGATGGTCTCGCGCGCAGTGACGTAGCCGAGCGTGCGGACGAGTAACGTCGCGGTGTCGGTGCCTGCGGGCAGCGTGAGCGCGTAGCGGCCGTCTGGGTTGGCGATGGTGCCGCGCAGCGTCCCCTCGATCTGGACGGTGGCGGCGGGGACGGGGTCGCCGGTGGTGGCGTCGGTGACGCGGCCGGCCACCGTGGTCGGGGCTTGGGCGAGGGCCTTCGGAGCGAGGAATAGAACGGCAGCCAGGAGGCAGAGCGGAGCGCGCATGGAGATGGGGCTGGGGTGTGAGCGTGCGGGCGGCTCTACGGCGCGGACGAAGCGCGGTTGCTCCCAGGCCGAGCGTCCTGCCCTCGGAGTAACACCCGGCCTCGGCTTTCCCGTGCACGACGTGGCGACCGACGCTATTGACATGCGACCCAGACCGAGCAACCTGCGCGATGTGGGTGGGTCCTCGATGCCCGCCCCCCCTCCTCTCCGTTTCTTCCGGGCTCCCCGTTTCTTGCTGCCATGCGCTTCTGCCTCCTCGCCCTCCTATTCGTCGCCTTCGCCGTCGCGCGTTCTGCCAGCGCGCAGCCCTTGCCTACGTGCGAGTGGTGCGGTGCCGACGAAGCCCCAGACGACCTCACCGCCACGGACACCATCCCCACCCCCGGCGAGTCCGGCGAACGCCTCCGCCTCACCGGACTCGTCACCGACGCCGAGGGCCAGCCCGTGGCCGATGTGCTCGTCTACGCCTACCACACCAACGCCTCGGGCTACTATCCCCACCGCAAAGGCGAGGCGGGCAACGAGCGCCGCCACGGTTACCTCCGCGGCTGGGTCCGCACCGACGCCGACGGCCGCTACACCTTCCACACGATCCGCCCCGCGCCCTACCAGAACCGCACCGAGCCCGCGCACATCCACCTCACCGTGCAGCCCCCCGGCGCCGACGAGATTTGGATCGACGACGTGATGTTCGAGGGCGATCCGCTCCTGACCGACGCCTACCGCGCCCGGCTCGAACAGCGTGGCGGCTCGGGCATCGTCACGCTCACCCGCGAGGGCGACGGCCCCTGGCTGGCCGTGCGCGACATCGTCCTGGACGCCGAATAGCGATGACCCTGGACGCCCGCCCCGAGACGGCGCCGATCGAGGCCGAAGGCCGCGCTTGCACCGTCGTTCGCTTTCGAGAGATGACCGGTAGCGTGCTCAGGTGGCCCCGGGTCGCCGAGGCGATGCTGGGTGACGCCGCATTTCGCGCGACATGGAACGGGTGCTGGGCGACGGACTCCGCGTTCATGTGGAAGCCGATCCCGATCCATCCGAGCACCTATGACCAGCCGTTCTTTGCCGTGCTCGTTCCATCGCGGTTTCCGCCAGCCGATTCCTCCGCGTTCGGGTCCCACCTCGATGCGCTAGCACCGGACGACCTCGTCGCGTCGTTTGCGAACCTCGGCGGTACGTCGCGCCTCGTCGTCCCCGCCGAACGAGGCGACTATGGGCACCTGGCCGCCTTCTGCCGCACCGCCTCTACCACCGAAGTGGATGCGTTCTGGCGCGAGGTAGGCCGTTACGCACACGACGCCATCGAATCGGGACACGCTGTCTGGTGCAACACACACGGGCATGGCGTGCCCTGGCTCCACGTCCGCTTCGACCCAACACACAAGTACGCTGCGTTCCCGCCGCACGGCCCCATCACCGAGGCAAGCCAGGACGCCTGGTACCGCCACTACTACCACCCCGCCTTCTCTGATGCCTGACGCTCTCTTCGACCCAGACCAATGGACGCCACGCTTCGAGGCGTTCTTGCGTGCGCAGCCGCCTGCCCCCGACGGTGGGCACGGCCTCGGCCACATCCGCCGCGTCGTGGCGACGGCCACCCACCTCGCCGACGCTGAGGGCGCGCGCCTCGACGTGGTGCTCCCGGCCGCGTGGCTGCACGACTGCGTGGCCGTGGCGAAGGACGACCCGCGCCGCAGGCAGGCCTCGCGGCTGGCCGCCGATACGGCGACAGCGTTCCTTCGCGACGCGGGCTACCCCGCAGAGCCGCTGCCTGCCATTGCCCACGCCATCGCGGCGCACAGCTTCTCAGCGGGCATCCCGCCGGAAACCCTCGAAGCGCAGGTCGTCCAGGACGCCGACCGCCTCGACGCCCTCGGTGCTATCGGCATCGCCCGGGCGTGGCTCGTCGGCGGGTCCCTCGGCCTCCCTCTCGCCCACGAGGACGACCCCTTCGCCCAGCACCGCCCGCTCGACGACCGGACGTACGCGCTCGACCACTACTTCGTGAAACTGCTCCGCCTCACCGACACGATGCAGACCAACGCGGGCCGCGCCGAGGCGTCGCGCCGCACCGCGGTCATGCAGGCCTACCTCGACCAGCTCCGCGAAGAGATGGGGAGCGGGCCCAGTATCGCGTAATCACCTGATTGTCCGCGAGGGTGCCCCCTCCTAAGCTGAGTGTACTGTGGTGCCACAGCGGCACTCGTTCGTTTCTCAGCTTCAGTGTCACCCATGAGCACCTATCTCTATGCCCGCACCTTCGCTGAAGGGCAGGCCCCTACTTCCGCGCCCGCTACGCCGATGCAACGCGCGGCGCGGCCGCGTGGAAGCCGTAACACTGCAGACGCCCGCGAGACCGCCGACGGTGTAGGCCTAGACGCTGGCGGCGACGACACGACCCCCAATGGGACCACGCAAGACACGACGGGCAGCTACATCACCGCTGTGCTCGCGCTGCTTCCCTCAGAGGTCATCGTACTCCACTCCGCGTTTATGGCCTATGCCACCCGGCAGGAGACCGATGGAAGCGATTCTGTTCCCGGAGCAGAGACGATCTCGATCCTCATCGTCGAGCCGCGGCCGCTGGCCTTCGCTTTCGTGTTCCTTCTCGTGGCAAGCCTGCTGCTCTACGTCGTCGGGCGGATCCAGACGGGGCAGTGGGTGTGGAGCAAGGACCTCCTTCGTATGCTCATTCCGCCTATCGCCTTCACGGCGTGGTGCCTACTCGAACCAGTCACGGCGATCGATGGTCTCCTCAACGTGCTCGAATGGACCGAGGACGTGACTGAAGCGTGGCGCAGCGTGGTCGGACTCAGCACCGCCGTGATCGTGAGCATGGCAGCGACAGCCCTCGCCTACCAGGCGCCGGACGCCCCCGACGACCCTCCGCAGGACGGCGATCCGACGGAGAGGGGTAGCCAAAATGCCGCCGATAGTACTGCCCAGGAGTAGGGCAGCATTGGGCGGTTTGAGTTCCTTCGAAATTGACGTGGAGTCGCGCATGTAGGCCGACCTGTACACCTGCCTGGCGTAAGAGCAAACCACGTTGCACCGTCTGCATTCCAGACTGATCGTTCCACCACGTCCTTATGCCGATGGCTACCTCGACGCTTCTCGACCGCATCCGCCGCGATGGGCTCTCCTACGCCGCCTACCGCCAGCAGTGGGCCGACGCCCTCACGCAGTCCCTCAAAGGCCTCGACAAAGAGGCGCGGAAGTACCACTTCTACCGCAAGTACAACGCCGAGCGGACCGTACATGTCCACGACGCCTACGTACCCTCGGACGCCCTCCGCGCCGCGCTCGCGCGGATCGTCGCGCCGCAGACGTGGCTCGTGCTCACCGAGGCGTGGTGCGGCGACTCGGCCTTCAACCTCCCCGTAATCGCCGAGGCTGCTGAGCTGAGCGACCACGTGTCGCTTCACGTCTTGCTGCGCGACGAAAACGTGGACCTCATCGAGCGCTACCACACCAATGGCAGCCACAGCATCCCGAAACTCATCGCCTTCAATGCCGACGGGGCCGAGCTCTTCACCTGGGGCCCGCGTCCCGCTGAAGCGCAGGCGCAGATGCGCTCGATCCTCGACGGCGGCGCGGCACCGGCGCTTGCTAAGCAGCAGTTCGCCGACTGGACGACCGAGACGGAGGCGTGGACCCTCGTGGACCGTGACCTCGCCGCACTCGTAGCCGCGACCGCCGAGGTGACGGCGTAACGAGCGTGCGTAACCCGGTGCCACCCAGTAGCGACGTCGACAAGCCGCGTCCCTGCCCCCCCCCCGCGTTCCTGCCCCGTCGCGTCTCTGCCCCTCGGTCTCATGCTTCACATCGTACACCGTCTGCAACGCCGTTTCCCGGACGCCCCGCTCGTGCGAACGCTCACGTTCGCCTCGTTGAGCGGGGTGCTCCTCGGCCTCGGGATGCTGCTGGCGGGCTAGACCGCCTCGGCTTCGACGGCCACGTGCAGCGGCTGCAGGCCCGTCGCGGTCGCTTCGAGCATGTCGCCCGGATGCACTTGGCCGACGCCTTCTGGCGTGCCGGTGTAGATCAGGTCACCCGGTTCGAGCGTGAAGACGCGCGAGCAGTAGGCCACGATCTGCGCGACGGAGAAGATCATGTGCGCCGTCGTCCCGGCTTGGCGTGCCTCGCCGTTGATGGAGAGTGCGAGGTCGAGCGCCTGCGGGTCGGCGATGGCGGACGCGGGCGTGAGCGGTCCGAGGGGCGCGAACGTGTCGAAGCCCTTCGCCACGCTCCACGGCGCCTTTTTGGCCTTGGCCGTGGCCTGGATGTCCCGCGCCGTCATGTCGAGGCCGAGCGCATAGGCCGCGACGTAGTCCAGCGCGTCCGCCTCGGCGATGTGCTTGCCGCCGCGACCGATCACCACCACGACCTCGACCTCGTGGTGGACGTTGTCCGACATCGCCGGGATCACGACGGCGCCGCCAGAGGACACGAGCGCTGAGGTGGGTTTGAGAAAGACGACGGGCGCCTCGGGCAGGTCGGAGCCGCCCATCTCGCGGACGTGCGCGGCGTAGTTGCGGCCGATGCAGAGGACTTTACCGGGGCGTACAGTCGTGCCGTCGGGAAGCGTGAGGGTCATGGGCGCGCGAATGGTGAACGGGAGCGCCCAAGGTAGACCCAATCACGAGGGCGGTGCACCGTAGCGGGCTTCGTACGCACGCGCGGCGGTTGCCTCCTCATAGGACATCACCCGTTCCAGGCGGACGACGCCGTCGGTATAGCGCCCGCGCTGCACCTGATGATCGGAGCGGACGCGGACGGTGACGAGCTTGTGGTTGGTCGGCCCCGCCACCGGCAGGTCGAAGTCGCTGGGGTGGACATACTGCACCGTGACGGCGACTTCGAACGGCATGCGTTGGCCGTTGCGTAGCGTGAAGGGCACCGGCTGCCACACGGCGACATCGTTGACGTGGCTGTGCGCGTCGTCGAGATCGTCGCAGCCGGGGTCGGTCCACGGCTCGGCGAGGGCGCAGCCGAACGCGCGGCCTTCGGGGGCCGTCCGGCCAAACTCCAGCCTACCGGAGAACTCGCTGGGGCCGCTAGGCAAGCCGTACTGGTGCACCTCCTCAGGCGTCGAGCGCTCGTCGAACGACTTTGCGGCGAGAACTTCCATCGTGTGGAGCGCCACGCCTGCCGCCATCATCTCGATCTCGGTGTCGAGCATGTCGTCGTCGGTGGCGATGAGAGCCTGCTGATGGTTGAGCGACAGCATCCCGGTGAGCGCGAGGGCGAGGAGGGCGAGGAGGGTCTGCGGCATGAAGTACGTAGGTGAAGCGAAGGGAGGAGGCAGCGCCCGGCCCCACCGCTGTGCGAGGCGGCTGTAGGGTCAGCGGTGGAGCCGGGCCTCCTGCGCCGCAGGGCCTCCTGAAATTGCATGGCGTTGTGAGTGCGGCGTCTTTAGGCGGGCTCCTCGCCAGGCGAGCCGGGCAGCGGCGTCAGCGTGACCTCGACGACCTGGTCGCTGAAGTCGGGGCGCGAGCCATAGTCGCGGAGGGCGCGGTAGCCCTCGGCGTTGGTCGTGGGCCAGCCGTCACCGTCGTAGCCCTCGATCTTGGTCTTCTGCAGGCTCGACGAGCGCGCCTTGGTCAGGTCGGGGTCGTCCCATTCGGTGCGGCGCTGGTCTTCCCAGCCGATACGCCAGCGCTGATCGTCGGTGGGGTGTTGCTCCACCATCGCCCAGATTGACTCCTCGGTGACGGTGACGTACGGCTCGTAGTCGTTGAGCGCGTAGTGGCTGTGGTCATAGACCGAAGCGTCGTAGGTGGCGGCGTAGACGCCTTCCTCGGAGCAGTTCTTATCGACGCCGATGAAGAAGTTGAGCCGGGTGCCGGTCTGGAGCGTCTCGCTGAAGGTTTCGCGCGAGCCGTCGCGGCCGTTGCCCGGCGTGAAGATCATCACGGGGTCGAGCGCCACGTAGCCGTCGCCGTCGGTGTCCACGGGGTCGCCAGTCTGACGGGCTGCAACGGGGATGAGGCGTTCAAGCCAGACCGACGAGCAGTAGCCCGCCATCGACTCGATGAACTCGACCGTGAGCGTGCTCGGCTGCTTGACGGTAAGCACCTGGATGCGGTGTTCCTCGTTGATCGTGTGCGAGGCGGTGCCGTAGTAGCCCGTGACATGGAGGTCGAGCGCGTGGCCATCCTTGACCGTGGCCCGGGCCTCGTAGGTGCCGCCCTGGTGGCTGCCGGTCTTGCGGCCAAACGGGTCAGGGCGACCGTCGCTGGTGCGGCCGTTGATCCGGGCTTGCGCCTCGTTGAGGTCCGCGCCCGCGTCCCGGGCAAGCGCGACGGTGACGTTGTAGGCCGAGCGTGCGATCTCGCGAGCGAGCACCTCCTCCTGGTAGGAGGCCTGCGCTCGACGCGTCTCGGAGGCCGATTCTTGGGTCTGGAACAGCGAGGCACCTCCGAAGAGCGCCGTCGCGGTGACGATGAGGAGTAGGGCCTTTCCCATAGTGTGCGGCTGGGCGTTGGTGGCGTGGAGTGGCGAGGCGAGTGAAGCGGTGCGGGGGGACGGCGCGGATGCGTGCGGGCGTGCAGCGCTCAGTCTTCGCGGAGCGTGAGCGTGGTCGCCCAGTGCAGTTCGCGGAACGTGGGCACGCGGCCTTGGGGCGGCTGCGTCAGCGAGAAGGCTACGCGGAGGAAGGCGACATCGCCTGGACTCGCGGCGGCCTGCCCGAGGCGCGTCATCGGCTCGATGTCGAAATGCGTCAGCGTGGCGGGGCTGAGGCCGCCGGGCTGCCACGGCGTCGTCCAGGCGGGCGTGCCGTTGAGCAGCGCCGCTTCTCGCGTGGAGCGGACGACCTGGTATTGCTGAACCGTCGTGTCCGGGTAGCTCGCCCCCGTCGTAGCAACGAGCTGGTAGCGGATGGATACGCGCGTGGTGTCGAACGTCGTGCTGACGAGGTCGCGGTGAAACGAGAAGGCGGCCGTCTGCCCCCCCTCGTGCGTGGGCATGGCGAAGCGCGTGGCCAGAGGCCCGACGGTGTGCTCGCCGAGCTGCGCGAGGTCGTCTTCGAGCCACTCCGCGAAGTCGAGCGACTGGGCCTTCACCTGGTAGAGCGAGGCCTGCTCGACCTTCGCCTCGGTGAGGCGGGCCGTCATGGCCGTGACGATGAGGAACACCGTCGAGCCGATAAGCAGGGAAACGAGATGGTCGTGGATAAAGGTCATAGCTGGGGTCGGGAGAATGGGCGACCGGCGATGGACCTAGCGACCAGGCGGTGGGTGCGGCGTCTGTGTCTGGCTGAGTCTCACGCAGGATCTCTATTCTGAGACAGCCTGCCAAGGAATACCCGACTAGGCGGCCGTATTGTCCACGGCGTGCCTCGTTGCGTGCCCCTGAACCTTTTGTGGGCGACCGTTCCGCGCACGCACGCGCGCCTCAGCGGGCCACGAGTGTCTGATAGAGCGACACGAGCGTCGCCGCGGGGTCCGTGGTGCGGCCGCTGTGAACCGGCGAGGTGCGGAGCGCGGCGGAGCGTGGAGCCGTGAGCCAGTGGAACCGCTCCGAAGGCGGATAGCACCCGATCACCCCGTGCCCGTTGCACACCGTTTCGTAGGCATGGAGCGTGCCCTGCAACAATGCCCCGGACAGCACGGCGAGGTCGGTCAGCGTCGCCACCTCCGGGTGCAGTCGCGCCTCTAGGAAGCGCGCGCGCCGGGCGTGCAGCACCACACCTACGTTCACAAACGCGCCCCGCGCCACCGACGGCACAACGCGCACGACGGCGTAGTCGTAGTCGATCCAGACGGGGGGCTCGCTCGGCATGCTCATCGGCGGATACTTAGCGGCGGATAATCAGCGGCGGCTCAGCGACGGTAGGGCAGGGCTGCCCTAGGGCCCTCGGCGAGAGTAGCCTGCGCCCGGATCGCCTCGGCCACGAACGGCCGCAGCCCCCCGTCCGGCGGTGGAGCGAGGCGCGCGTTGAGAAAGGCGACGTAGGCCGCCCGGTTGGCAGCGGCGCTCTCGAACGGGGGCGTACGGCCTTCGGGCGCGTCCATCAGCAGCGCATCGGGTACAGCCTCCAACATCGCCTCAAGGTCTGCCGCGTCCAGCGATGGCGCGAGCCGCGCGTCGGCCTCGGCGAGATCGCCTGCGACGGGGAGCAGCACGTGGTCACGAATCGGGACGAACGGGGCCGTCGCCTTTTCGGCGACGAGCGCCTGCACGTTGGCCGCGTCCCAGGCGTGGTGCACGTAGAGCGCCGCCCCGTGGTCGATGAGCCAGATCGTCGGGCGGGCGGCCCCGCTGGCCTGGGTGAGCAACAGGTTGGGGTTGCGGGCCGTCCGGTCGATGTTGGTCACGAGCGCGTCGAGCCACACGACCGCGGCGGCGGTTTCGGGATCAACGACGGACGTGCCCCCCTCGGGCATCACGTCGGGCAGGGCCGCGTCGTAGGTGAACGCGCCATCGAGGTAGCGCAGGCCGACGTTGATGCCGCGGCTGCCCTTGAGGATGTCCTGGATCTCGGGGTCCGGCTCGGTGCGCCCGAACGAATCGGCGAGATCGACGAGGGCGAGGTCGGGAACAGTCAGGCCAATCCGCTGGGCGAGCTGCCCGACGATGAGTTCAGCCACGAGTGCCCGGGCTCCCTGCCCCGCCCCGCGAAACTTGACGACGAACAACCCGGTCGCCGCACCCTCGGCGTCGGCGGTGTCGACCAGCGCAGGCAGTGAGCCGCCCTCGCGCAGGGGGGTGACGTAGCGCACGGCTGTGACGGTGGACAGAGGCATAATGGCGCGGACGCAGACGTGGTTGAGGGAGGAGTCGGGCTTGCCAACCATCGGCGTGGAGTGCGGTTTCTTGCGTCGGGCGCGGTCGTGCTGCACCTTGTGCATGGCTTACGATTCGTTTCATGGGTAGCCGTCGCCGCTCTTCTCCCCGAAGCCGGGGAGGGCGCGACAGCACGTTGTGCGGCACCTTGTGTGTTGCGGCCCTCTCCCTCCGCTGTCGGACTGTCCCATTCGCGCTCCTCGCTATGCGTGCCTATTTCTGCGCCCTGTTGCTCGTCGGCTTCGTCGTGCATTTTTCGCCCTGGGCACGTGCCCAAGACGCTACAGGGGGCGATGCACCGACCCAGCGCGTCCTGTTTGCCTTCGAGGTGCTAGGCCTCGCCGACGAGGCGCCGGGGGACTCGCTCCTCGTGCTCTTCGGCAGCGGCCCGCTCGACCGTCTCGTGCCAGGCGGGCGCGGGACGCCGTTCAGCGTCTACCAGGTCGCGGAGCATGACTCCGGCGGCGACGCGCTCGGGACCGCGCGAGTCGTAGGCGGAGGCCGCCGCAAGGCCGCCGCGCACATATGGCTGAGCAAACCAAAGGCACCGCAGTTGCGGCTCTATCCAGGCGACCTCCTCGAACTACCCATCACCATTCCTGCCGATACGCACGACGGCCTCCTGCTCTACCTCGCCCAGTTGGGCATCCGTCTCACGGACAATGCCGACGAGATGTTCGTCTCCCCTGAGGAGGTCTTTGCGCTGCGCTCCACCGAGGACGAGCAGGCGCTCCTCAAGCCCTTCGCTGACGCCGTGCACGAAGCTGGCGACTACGTCGTAGGCCTGCAAGAGAGCGGCAACCTGACCCCTCTCTTGGCCTCGCTCCTCGACCCCATCGGGCGCGGCTACTACGAGGGCCGCCTTCCGTTCGACCTCATGCTGGAGGCGACCACCGACGACCTCATCCGATTCCTGGACTTCGTACGGAGCTACCCTGGGAAATACGTCGGCGGACGCTGGAAGATCAGCGAGACGTTCGCCACGTGGCTCATCAACAGCGCGCCGTTGGGCCGCGACGGTCTCCGCGACTTCCTTCTCAGCGCCGACGACCTCGACGCCGCCATCGCGCGCTACGACTACGAGCATGACGAGGATTTCCTCACCGCGTGGCGTGACGAGGCAAAAGAGCTCGGTCGCCTAGGGCGGCTCGACGACGCGTTCCGGTTGCTCGATCTCGCCGAGCGCACGGCCCGCCACCAGGGCTGGGAGGCGAGCGCCGCGAGCGCGCTCTTCTCGCGAGGCCTCATCCTCACTGAGGCTGGCCGCTACCGTGACTCGGTGCCCGCCTACGAGCAGGCTATCGCCGAGTACGAGCGCCTTGGCGGGGTCGTCTCGCTGCTCAACGCCCTCTACAATATCTCGATCAACCAGGTTGCCCTCGGGGACTACACGGACGCGCTGGCGACCTCCGAGCGCGGCACCGCCCGGGCCGAGGCCGCGCGTGCTGAGGGCAACGCCTCACCCTACGATGTCGGCGAGCAAGTGCTGCGTCAGGGCGTCGCACTCAAACACCTCGGGCGCTACGACGACGCCCTCGCCGTCTACAGCCACGCGCTCACGCTCTACGAGGAGGACGGCTCTACGGCCAGCCTTCGCCGCATCGCGACCGTGCGCAACCGCCAGGCGGAGATCCAGAAGGAGCGCGGCCTATACCGCGACGCGCGCGCCGCCTACGAGGCCGTCCGCGGCGCCTTCGCGGCCCTTGCCGACACCGAGGGCGAGGCCGACGCGCTCGACGAACTCGGCTTTGTGACCTCGAACCTGGGGCAGTACGAGGAGGCGATTGCGCTCTGGCGCGAGGCCGACCGCCTTCACCGGATCAGCGGCCACCTTTCTGACGCGGGCTACTCGCTCAGCCAGATTGCCCAGAGCGAGTGGCGGCTCGGGCGCACCGCCGATGCCATCGCCACACACCGCGCGGCCATCGGGGTGCGCGAGCAGGCAGGTGACCTCTCAGGGCAGGCCTACTCGTGGCGCAAGCTCGCCAGCCTCTACACCGAGACAGGCCGCCCCACCCTCGCGCTGGAGGCCTTTGACCGCGCCGACGCGCTCTACGCCGAGGCAGGCAGCACGTCGGGCCGCGCCGAGGTGCTCATCGAGCGGGGCAACGTGTTCACGGAGCAAAACGACCACGCCCGCGCACTGCCGCTCTACGAGGAGGCGCTAGCGCTCTTCGAGGAAGCCGACGACCGCGAAGAGGTAGGCGGCACGCTGAGCGTCATCGGAAATGCCCTCGTCCGGCTGCGACGCTATCGCGAAGCCGAGGAGCGCTACGCGCGAGCGCTGGAGGTCAGCCGTGCGCTTGGCAAACGGACCTGGCAGGTCAACGACCTCGTAGCCCTCGGCAACCTTGCTGCAGAAGGGCAATACGACCGCGATGCCGCCGACGCCTACTACCGCGAGGCGCTGGAACTCGCCGAGAGCGTGGGTGCCACGACCGACGCTGCCCTCGCCATGGCCGCCTACGGCCGCTTCCTGAGCCAAGCCGGCCGCTTCGACGAGGCCGAAGCGCGCCTCACGGAGGCCTACGACCGCTGGGTAGCCGCCGGCAACCGCGTCGGGGAGGCCTGGACGCTCATCGACCTTGGCCACCTCAATGAACTGCGCGGCGATTTCGAGCGCGCACGCGAGCAGTACGAGGCGTCGCTGGCCATCGGCGAAGCCATCAACGACCTCGGGCGCGTCGGGACGGCGCTCGCCTACCTGGGAGACCTCGCCGGGGTCCTGGCCCAATTCGACGAGGCGGAGGCGTTCCACCGCCTGGCCCTCGCCGTGAGCGAGGAGTCGGCGAACCTATGGGGCCAGGCAGGGGCGCTCAATGGCCTCGGCAACCTTGCCGAGGACCGCGCCGACTACGCCGCGGCCCTCGACGCCTACGCGCGCGCCGACAGCCTCTACGATGCTCTCGGAAGTGACATTGCCCGTGCCGGTCCCATAAACAACGCAGGCGTCGTGCACCTCTTCCAGGGCGACTACGCCGCAGCCCTCGGCGCCTTCGAGCGGACGCGCGCCATCTACGAGGCGGCGGGCCAGGAGGACGCCGGGCTCCTCGTCGCCGAACTGAACGTGGCCCGAGCGCTCCTCGAACAGCAGCGATGGGACGAAGCCTCGGCTGCGAACGCCCGCGCCTTCGCGCTGGCCGAGCGCTTCGGCCTCGACCGCATCACCGCCGCCGTGCTCTACAACGACGGCCGCATCGCTCTCGAACGCCCCGAGCCAGACCCTGCCGCTGCTGCCGCTTCGATGCGCCGCGCAGTCGTGATCCTAGAGACGACCGACGAGCAGTCCCGTCTCACCGAAGCCCTTGGGGTCTTGGGCCGTGCGCTCCTCGCTAACGGGGAGGCCGGCGCCGCAGAGACGATGCTGGAACGGGCCGCCACGCTGGCCAGCGATCTCGGCATGCCGCAGCATGTCTGGGAGCCGACCTACACGCTCGCCTTGATCCGCGAGCAGCAGGGTCGCGACGCCGAGGCCGTAGCGCTCCTCCGCCAGGCCGTCGAGGCAATGGAGACGGTGCGCGCCCGCGTCGTGGGTGGTCAGGAGGCGCAGCGCCGCTTCGCCGAGGGTGGCCCCAAGGTCCGCGTCTACGAGGCGCTGGTGGCCGCCCTCATCGAGCAGGGCCAGACCGAGGAGGCGCTCGCCTACCTCGACCGCAGCTACTCCGACGACCTCCGCGCGCAGTTTGGTGACCCGCTCCTCCTTGCCGCCGCGGACGGGACCAGCGCGGATGGCACCGTCACGGAGGCTGATCGCCTCCGCGCTCTCCAGGCCACCGTGGACCAGTTGGAGACCGAGCGCGCCCAAGCGCTCGCTGCTGGCCAGACCGCACGCGCCGAGGCGCTCGCCGCGCGGCTCTCGGTGTCGCAGAGCGAGTACCGCGCCCTCCTCGACGACGAGATCCGCAACGACCCCGCGCTCGCCCGCCGTCTGCCCGACGCCGCGCGCACCCTCCAGCAGGAGCGCCGCGACTTCCCGGACGATCTTGCCGTGGTGACCTACCTCGTCGGCGAATCGCGGCTGTTTCTCTTTGTCGCCACGCAGGACTCCGTCGGCGCTGAGGTGCTGAACGCCAGCGTGGACGAGGTGCAGGGACTCGTGCAGGACCTCCGCCGCTTCATCGCCACGCCCACGGCTGCCGCCGCCGTGCGCAGCGGAAGCCTTGGCGGCGACGACAGCTCGGGCAGCACCGACGTCGATCGCTACGACGCCGTCCGGCAGCGGCTCTACGACCTGCTCATCGCACCGGCCGTCCCCCGCATCGGCGAGCGCACACGCCTCGCCATCATCCCCAACGGCCCGCTCTACGACCTCCCGTTCGCCGTACTACCCGCGCCCGACGACACCGGGCAGGCCGCCCCCGAGCGGTTCCTCATCGAAGACCGGACGCTGTTCTACGTCTCCGACCTCTCCGTGCTCTACCGGCGGGGCATGCGCGGCTCGGACATCCGCATCCGTGCGTTCGGCAACGCCACCACCGACTCGCTCGAAGCGCTCCCCTTCGCCGAGCGGGAAGTCGAGGCGCTCGCGCAGCTCTATCCGGGCTCCGAGCTCTTCGTCCGCGAGGCCGCCACGGAGCGGCAGGTCAAGGCCGCGCCGAGCGACTACACCGTGCTTCACCTCGCCACGCACGGCGTGCTCGACCCAAGGGTGGAGCGCTCCTACCTCGCACTCGCTCCCGACGGCGACGAAGACGGCCGCCTCACCCTCGACGAGGTCCGCCGCCTCGATGCGCTCGGCGACTATCGCCTGGTGACGCTCTCCGCGTGCGAGTCAGCGCTGGGCAACACGGACGAAGCCGCGTGGCCGATCAACCCGGCGCTCGCCTTCCTGGAAAACGGTGCGCGGACGGTCGTAGCCTCGCTGTGGAAAGTCGACGACGCCGCCACGGGCGCGCTCATGGAGGTGTTCTACACCACGCTCGCCGAGGGGGATGCGGCGGCGGCGCTGCAGCACGCCCAGACTGCGCTCCTCGCCGACTCTGCGACGCGGCACCCCTACTACTGGGCGCCCTTTGTGCTGCTGGGCGACGACCAGTAGCCCCTTACCATTTAGTTTGCATGAAGGTAGTTTTTCCCCTTGCCTAGCCACAGGTAAATCCCCTAGAGTCTCTTACGTCCTCTGTCAATAAGCACGTTCCCTTCGTTTTCTCGTAGGTGCTCGGCCGACAGCGGGTTGGTACACAGCTTGGTTGGTTCTGAGTTGCGGGCCTCTATGCCTACGCCGACGCCTTCCCCTCGGCGCGCGCACGGAGGAATTCTCAAACCGACGAGCTTCTTTTTCGCCGTGCCACTTGGTGGTGCTCCATCTTCGTGGAGCCGTACAGGTGGCCTGGACCCTCCTGCTATGCGAGCGATACGCGACGCGACCATGACTCCGGTCATCGGGCTGCTCACGGCCTTCGTGATCCTGGACTATCTGCTCTATCTGGTTTCGGGCTTCGATGCCTTCTCCCTGACGGTTGCAGGCGGCCTTGGCGTGATGGTAGCGCTTGCGGGCGGCCAAGGCGTTATTCCGAAGCGCTACATCCGCTCCGTCGTGGCAACTGCAGGGCTAGTGATGGGCGTGATGCCGGGCGTGATCGTGTTTGCACGCGGCTTTGCCTGGGGCACCTCCATGTACGACTTCGCTCTGATCGGAGGACTGTGTGTCGCCTGCGTGTTAGGCTTCGGCGGCGTGTTTCTCACGCGCCAACAACTTGACCAGCAGCATCAATGGGTGGACTAATCACACAATCCACAGCCGATGCTCGCTGGATGTGCTGCCGAGTCTGCAGCGTAGTCTGAACCTGCAACATCGGACGGGGGTGCGGCATCTCAGGGACAACCTTCCCGCGCGACATCTCTTCCTCGCATGTCCGATCCGCACGTTGGCTCGCCTGTCGTTGCTGCAGGCCCACCGCTCTCCGACGCCAACGGCGTGGTCGTCTTCATCCACGGACGTGGCGCGTCGGCTCGCTCCATCTTGACCCTGGCCCAGGAGGCAGATCCAGACCGCGAGGACCTCGCCTACCTCGCGCCTCAAGCTTCCGTCGTAGGCTACGGCCCCTCGTGGTATCCGTACAGCTTCCTTGCCCCGTTGGAGCAAAACGAGCCGTACCTCGCCTCGGCGCTCAACCGTTTGGACGCCCTCGTCCACGAGATCACAGAGGCGGGTGTCTCCCGTGAGAAGGTGGCGCTCGTAGGCTTCTCGCAGGGCGCCTGCCTCGCGTCCGAATACGTGGCCCAGAACGCTCAGCGCTATGGGGGCCTGTGCGCGCTCTCAGGCGGTCTGATCGGCCCGCCTGGAACGCCCCGAGACTACTCTGGAGCGCTTCACGGCACGCCCGTCTTCCTTGGCTGCAGTGACATAGACCCGCACATCCCGCTGACCCGTGTCGAGGAAACAGGCGACGTGATGCGGCGCCTCGGCGCTAGCGTCGATCAGCGCATCTACGCTGGCATGGGTCACACGGTCAATGCCGAGGAGGTATATATCCTGCGGCAAATGCTAGAGGCACTTTGACACGGGGCCGCACGGTGGTGCCCGCGCACAAAGGGATGTTCACGAGCAGAGGCGTGTTCGCAAACGGAGGCGCGCGACGGGCTGCAGCAGCGTAGTGCGCGTGGTGCTAAGCGCCGTGTGCGTAGGGCGCGCGATCTTTCGGGGCGGGCGTCGTTGTTTCGTTACATAAACGTCGCCGATTGCCACGTCTCTATAGTTCGATGGGTTTTTAACCGCTCGTTTCGGTTTCCATGGTCGCTCGTCTCCTCGCCACCGTCCTTGTGCTCGTGTTGTTCTCCGTGACCACTCTGGTCGTTGTGGGCCTGCTAGCCTATGGCACCACGCCGTCGCGAACGGGTCGCGTGGCGGTCGAGGCACTGCGGGCGGAGGTGACCGTGCGCTGGCAGGACGATCAGCCAACCATTTCGGCGCAGTCTCTAGCCGACACGTATGCAGCCCTAGGCTACGTGCACGCGCTGGAGTCGACCTGGGCCATGATGCTCTGGCGACAAGCTGCGACCGGGCAACTGGCAACCTGGTTTGGCGAGGGCGGCCGTGCCTACGACCGCCACGCCCACACGCTAGGACTGCCCGCGCAAGCCCGTGCCACCTACGCAGCACTTTCGCTTGACCAGCAGAACCTCCTCGATGCCTACGCAGCAGGCGTCAACCGTGCGCTACGGCAGCCTGCCATCGCCCAGACCGATGAGTTCGTCCTGCGCGATGTCGTCCCCGAACCCTGGGCCCCATGGCATGCACTGGCCGTCGAGCGGCTGCTCGCCTACCTGGCCACGGACCCGCCGGCGCTGCTCACGACGCCCCCCTCGGCGCCTGCCGACAGCGTGCAGAGCGCCGACGCCACGCTGCGTCGGCTTGCTGCCTCCGCCGAGGCCCGCGCGTTCGCCGAGCGCGACCGCCTGTTTCGCGCCGCGCTGTTCCTCGGCGACTTCAGCGCGAGCTACGCGTGGACGGCCTTGCACGTTGGGACGGCGGCCGAAGCAGACACCGGTGCGCCGCCGCCCCGCACGTGGATGGTGCAGCAGGGCTACGGCTCCTCAGCGCTGCCGCTGGTGCTAGAAGTAGCGATGGAGCGGGGCGACCGACACGCCGTGCTTGCCACGATCCCAGGCACGCTCCTCACTCCGAGTGCGCTCACGTCCGGACCGCATGGCCAGGGCGGCTGGATGGTGCTGCTGAGCAGCGATCTCACCCTCGGCACCAGCCAGACGAACCCGCCCGCGCAGTACGCCCGCCTCGTGGACCGCCAAGGCCGCGAGGAACTCGTCTCCGTGCACCGAAGCCCGACCCAACTCGCGCTCACAACCCGCTCTGCGCCCCCAATACCTTTGCGTGGGCAGCCCGACAGCCTCGCCCTGGCCGACGGACCAGACCCCACGGCGGACTCGCTGGCATCGGCGGCGCCTCAGGCGACGCCCCCCCCCGTGCTTGCGCTCGAGTGGGGTGGCTTTGGCTACAGCACCGACACGCCAGCCTGGACGGCGCGGCTGGCTGAGGCACTCGGCTACCCCGTGCCCGACGAGCTTCCCGCCTTCGAGCTGGTTGATGGCGACGGCCTACGCCTTGACGCTGCGCCTGAGGGCGCTTCGTGGACGGTGCTCGGCGCGCCAGCCGTGCAACGCGCACTCCCCGGGGGCCTCTTCGTCGGGGGCGAGCCTGCGCAGTCGTTTGCGGCCGATCACCTGACCGACCTCCTCGCGACCGCGCCCACCCTCGATCCGGCGACGCTCGCTACGAGCCGCTACAGCGCGTGGGCAGCCGCGGCCGTTCCAGCCTGGCTCGGGGTGATTGGCTCCGACCTGCCGCCCACGTTCGAGGACGCCGTGTCGTACCTACGGGGCTGGTCCTACCAGTATGCCCCGCGCGCCATCGCTCCTTCGTTGCTGGACGGGTGGCTCCGGCGCTACGAGACCCTCACCGGCGCCCCCGCTCCTGTGCGCCCCGACTCAGCGGCGGTCGTCTATGCTCGGCTGAGCCTCATCCGCGCGATAGACTCGCTACGGGCTGCCTATGGCTCGGACCCAGCCGCGTGGCGCTGGGAGAACACCCAGCCGCAAGCGCTCCAGTTTCCCATCTGGAGCTCACCCTCCGACACCCTGATCCACGGTCCCGCCCAGCGGCGCTACGCACCAGCGCGCCTTGGACTCGGGGGGCACCCGACGGCACTGCGCGGGGGCACCTCGCCCGCGTTTCCCGGGCAGGGCAGCGCGGCGCAGTGGACCGCTTGGTCCCGCTCCGACCGCCCTCGCACCACAGCTACCCTCCACGCGTCGGTCACCACGCATGGGCCGCTTGCGCGCGCCCTCGACACGGTCAACCGGGAACGGCCGATGACCTACACGCCGAGTGCGCCGAGTGCGCCGACCCTTCGTCTTACTCCACCACGCTAGCATGCCCTCCCCTCGCCTCTTTCTCGGCCTCGATGTCGGCGACACACACACGCACGTGCTCGTGGACGATGGAGCGCTGTGCACCCAACACCTCGGCGCCGGGCTGCACCTCCTGCGCGATGGAGCCATGCGCACTGCCGATCGCGTAGCCGACCACATACACGCCGCGCTCGCCCACGACTTCCCTGACAACACGGCGCCAACTGTCGGCGGCATCTGCCTCGGGGTCGCCGGGGCAAGCCGGTTCGAGGATCAGCAACTCCTTCTCGCCGACCTGCGCCAACGGTTTTCTACGTCCGACATTCGTGTGCTTCGAGACGCGCCGTTGGCCGTAGAGCACGCCGCTACGATTGCGCTCGAAGCGGCGTTCGGCGGCGAGAGCGGCGCCATCGTGACCGTGGGGGCGGGCTCCGTTGCCTACGGACGCACCATCGACGGCGACGTGCTTCGCGTCGGAGGGTGGGGCTCGCTTCTCGGCGACGAGGGCGGCGGCTACGCCATCGGTCTGGCCGCCCTGCGCAGCGTGGCCGCCGCGATGGACGGAGGGCCGCCCACGCTAATCGCGGTGCTGCTCGCCGAGCGCTACGGCCTCCTCACCCAGCACGATCTGACCGCTTTTGCCTATCGCACCGAGGCACCCATCTCGATGCTCGCGCCGCTGGTGGTAGAAGCGGCTGAAAAGGAAGACTGGGTGGCAACGAGCATCCTCAAGCAGCAGGCCAACGGGCTTGCCAAGCAGATCGGCTGGCTGGCCTCGCGAGCCGGCGACGGCATCGAGAAGCGGCTCGCGTTCGTCGGCGAGATGAGCGCGCCAGGCTACTACCGCGAGTGCATCGCCGAGGCACTTCTGCGGCACCTCCCGCACTGGCGCATCGCCCGGCCGCAGGCCGAGCCCGTCGAGGGCGCCCTTCGGCTCGCGCGCCGCCTCGCCCCTGGCGCCGAGCACGTCGCGGCCGAGGACTGACCGCGCGGCCGAGGACTGAACGTAGACAGACGCCGAAGCGGTCTCGCTGTTGCGTAGACTGCGGTCTCCCGCCCACGTCGCTTCCTTATGTCTGCCTCACTCCGCTCGTTCGTCGAGGTCGCCCCCGGCTCCGACTTTCCGCTCGGCAACCTACCCTACGGCATTTTTTCGCCGGGACGTACCGCCGAGCGTCGTGTCGGCGTGGCGCTGGGCGACTATGTGGTCGACCTCGCTGCGCTGGAGGCTACTGGGCTGTTCGCAGACGTACCGCTTGGAGACAGCGGCACCGTGTTCGATGCCGCCGTGCTGAACCGCTTCATGGGGCTCGACCGCCGTTCGTGGGACGCCGTGCGCGCTCGCCTCCAGCACCTCCTCGCTGCTGAGACGCCCACGCTTCGCGACGATGCCGACCTCCGCGCCCGTGTCTTTCGTCGGCGCGACGATGTGACGATGCACCTACCGATGCACGTCGGCGACTACACCGACTTCTACGCCTCCCGCGAGCACGCCACGAACGTGGGCACGATGTTTCGCGGCCCTGAGAACGCGCTGCAGCCGAACTGGCGGCACCTGCCTGTTGGCTACCACGGCCGCGCTAGCTCCATCGTCGTGAGCGGCACCGACATCCGGCGGCCTATCGGGCAGCGGCGCCCTGAGACGGACGGCGGCACGCCCCGCTTCGGCCCCAGTCAGCAACTCGACTTCGAGCTCGAACTCGGCTTCGTGATCGGGAACGGCAATGCGCTCAGCACGCCCATCGCTGTTGACAATGCCGCAGACCATGTTTTCGGGCTGGTGCTCGTCAACGACTGGAGCGCGCGCGATATCCAGGCGTGGGAGTATGTCCCGCTCGGCCCGTTCCTGGGGAAAAACTTCGCCACGACCATCTCGCCGTGGGTCGTCCCGCTTGCCGCGCTGGACCCATTCCGAGTTTCCGCACCGGGACAAGACCCGCCACCGCTTTCCTACCTCCAGACCGACACGCCGTGGGCGTTCGACCTAGCGCTGGAAGTTGCGCTTCAGACCCCGGCGATGGACATGCCGCACCCAATCACGCAGGTGAACGCGCGCGGGCTCTACTGGACGGTCGCCCAGTTCGTAGCGCATCACACCGTCGGCGGGTGCAACCTCCGCCCCGGCGACCTCCTCGCCTCGGGCACGGTCAGCGGCGCAACGCCTGGCACGGCGGGCTGCCTCCTCGAAAAGACCTGGCGCGGCACCCGCCCCCTCACGCTCTCCACCGGCGAGACGCGCACGTTCCTCGACGACGGCGACCGCGTGACCCTACGCGGGGCGGCCGAGCGCGACGGCCTCCGCATCGGCTTCGGCGAGGCAAGCGGGACGGTGCTTCCAGCGCGCCGCAGGTCGTAGGTCAAGGGTCTCAGGTCTGTCTAACGAAGATTCCGTTGTGCTCCGCCTGCTTCCAGCGTGAATACCGTCGCTTCGAGTTGGAGGCGGAGTACGAGCGCTTCGTGCTGCGCTTCCGGAGTCAACCTGCCGTGCGCTTCGTCTGCCGGAAGGAGGACGCGTGGGCCAAACCTCGATTCGTCCTGTTTGGCATTGTTGAGATCGGCAAGAAGGGCGAGGACGAGTATGGCTATGACCTCTTGCACTGCGGCACCTGCGGTCAGTGTTGGGAGTTGAACCACCCGGGCTTGTACTGGCGTGGCCTTCTCCGGCGCTGCAGCGAACGCTCGCTCTCGGGCTGCCCATAAGACATACCTGGGCATCCGAGCCAGTAGCAGTCATAGCCGCGCTGCTCCTGATGAGGCTTAGGCCGTCTCTCCACTGCCGCTCATCGAGAGTTCCGGCGTCAACAAACGGAAGAGAGCGGGCACGACGACGAGCGTGAGCAGCGTCGAGACGGTCAGGCCACCGATGATGACCCAGCCGAGCGGGCTCCAGAGGTCGGAGTTGGTCAGCGTGAGCGGGAGCAGCCCGCCGATGGTGGTGAGCGTCGTGAGCAGGATCGGCGTGAAGCGCGTTTGCCCCGCCTCAGCGATGGCCTCGGTGACCGTGCGGCCCTGCGTGCGCAACTGGTTGGCGTAGTCCACGAGGATGATCGAGTTGTTGACCACGATCCCGATAAGGCTCGTGAAGCCGATGAAAGCCATGAAGCTGAACGTGTAGCCGGTGATGAGCAGCGCCGGAAACGCGCCGATGACGGCCAGCGGGATCGCGACGATGATGATGAGCGGCTGGCGGAACGAGCGGAACTGCAGCACCAGTACGGCCAGGATGCCAAGCAAGGCCACCAGGAGCGCCGCGCCGAGACTGGAGAAGCTCTCTTGCTGCGCTTCGAGCTTGCCGCCGTAGACGACCCGGTAGCCCGGCGGCAGTGCGAGCGCATCTACCTGCTGGACGACGTCTTGGGTGACCGCGATCTCGTTGTAGCCACCCGTCACGTCTACGTCGGAGGTGATGGTGACGGCTCGCGCGAGGTCGACGTGGTCGATGCGCGTCGGGACGGGCTCGAATTCGAGCGTGGCGACCTGCCGCAGCGGGACCGCCCCGCCGTGCATGGACGCCACGGCGATGCGGTCGAAGTCGCCGAGTGCGGGACGACGCGGCTGGCCATCGGGGCCGGTGAGCGGGAGGCGGACGACGATGTCATAGTCCTCGCCCTCGCGGTCCCGGAAGGTGCCGAGCGGCAGCCCGTTCATCGCGGCGAGCACGGTGCGGTCCACCTCGGCGATGGGCACCCCGAGCAGGCCCGCCTTGTTGCGGTCGATGCGCACGGCGAGGTCGGTCTTCGGCTGCGCCAGCGGGTTCGTGACGTTCTCGGTGCCTTCGGTGCCGTCGAGGATGGCCTCGACCTCACTCGCCAGCCGGTCGAGCGTGGCGAGGTCCGGCCCCAGCACCTTCACCGCAATGGGCGCCTCCACGGGCGGGCCGTTCTCGAACACCTCGAAGTCGACGTCCACCCCGGCCATCGCCGCAAACTGTGAGCGCAGCCCCGCAACCAGCGGCTCGACTTGGTTGGGGTCGTACGTCTCCACGAGCACCTGCGCGACGTTGGCGCGCTCGCGACGCGGGATCACGTTGTAGTAGACGCGCGGGTTGTCGCGCCCCACGTTTGCCGCGACGGTCTTGACTTCCGGTCGTTCTCGAAGCACGCCCTCGACGGTCTGCGTGGCGCGGTCGGTGTAGTCGAGGTTCGAGCCCTCGGGCGTCTCGATGCTGACGAGGAACTGCGGCTTACCCGCCTTCGGAAAGAGCGACACGCCGATGAGTGGGAACAGCGCCCCGGCTCCCAGCAGCGCGAGGACGGCAATCGCTACCACCGTCCGAGGCCGGCGCAATGCCCAGTTCAGCGTTCCGACGTAGGCCCGATCGGACAGCGCGTCGAGGAGCCGCTGGAGCGGCGGGCGCTTCGCTGGAGGAGGTGGGGCGTAGGGGGTGGGGCGTGACTCATTTGGTTCCGCAGGCAACACGTCACTCCCCACTCCCTCCTCCCTACTCCCTCTCCCCTTCAGCAGTCGGCTCGCGAGCATCGGCGTCAGCGTCAGCGAGAGCACGAGCGACGCGCCGAGCGCGAACACGACCGTGAGCGGCATCGACCGGATGAAGTCGCCCGTGCCGCTCTGGATCGAGATCATCGGCACGAAGGCGAGCACGCTCGTGGCCGTCGCTGCGACGATGGGCAGCGCCACCTCGCGCGTTCCCGCGACCGCCGCCCGGAAGCGACTGTGCCCTTCCCGGAGATACCTCGCGACGTTTTCCGTCACCACGATGGCGTTGTCCACGAGCAGTCCGAGCGCGATCACGAGACCGACGATGGAGATCTGCTGGAGGCCGTAGTCGGCGAGGTCTAGCCAGTTGATCGCGATGAGGATAGACGATGGGATCGCGAGCATCACGATCAGCGACGCGCGGAAGCCGAGCGCGAGCAGCACCACGATGCCGACGAGCAGCACCCCCTGGAGCAGGTTGCCGAAGAACCCGCCCACCCGGCGGTCGACACTCTCAGACTGGTCGAACGCGACGGCTAGGCCGATGTCGTCAGGAAGCGTCGGCGTCACGGCGGCGAGCACCTCGTCGATCCCCTCGCGCACGTCGAAGATGTTCGTGCTCTCGCGCTGCACGATGGTGACGAACGCCGCACGCATCCCGTTGAGGCGAGCGCGGTGGGTGTCGTCGGCGTAGGCGATCCCAACGTCAGCGAGGTCGCGGAGGTAGAGCGCCTGGCCGTCGGCGGCGCGCACGACGGTCTGCGCGATCTCGTCGAGGCTGGCATAGTCGCCGGAGGTCTGGATCGTGAACCGCTTCGTCCCGGCATCAACGGTCCCACCGGGGAGGTTCTGCGCCTGCCCCTGCACGGCCTGCATCACCTCGCCGAGCGTCACGCCGCGCGCGCGCATCGCTTCGAGGTCGAGGCTGACGCGCACCTCCGGATCGGGGATCGCCCACACGGTGGCGCGCTGCACGCCCGCGACCTGCTCGAAGGCGTCTTCCAGCCGCTCGGCCTCGCGCTTCAGGCTGCGATAGCTCGCTGTCTCGCTCGTGAGTGCGACCTGGAAGATGGTCGCATCCGTCGGCGAGGTCTGGATGATGTTGACCGCCGCGACGCCGTCCGGCAGCGTCGGGCGCACCTGCGCGACAGCCTGCGTCACCTCGTCGTGCGTCTCGTCAGCATCGGCGTACGCCTCGAACTCGGCGACGACGACAGCGAGGCCATCTTGGATCGTCGTTTCGAGCTTCTTGAGGTCGTCGAGTTCGTAGAGCGCCGCTTCGAGCGGGTCCACGACGAGGCTCTCGACGTCTTCGGGGTTGGCGCCGGGGAAGACGGCGATCACGCGCGAGGTCGCGATGTCGAACTGCGGGTCCTCGGAGCGCGGCATCGAGAGGAAGCTCTGCGCGCCGAGCAGCGTAGCGAGCAGCACCACGACGAGCGTGAACTGGTAGTTCTCAATCGCCAGCTTGGGGAGGTTCATTGGAGTGGGTGGCGAGGTGAATGTTCGAAGTCTGGCGTGGCACCCCCCCTGTTCTCGTCGCATGCGCTCCTCGAACTGTCCCTCTCGCGTGCGAGGGGGACAGCTTGACCGCCGTTCAGGCGTGTCAAGCAGGGGGTTTCTTCTGAGTCAGCTACGGCGCGTCGGCCACGCGCACACGGTCGCCGTCGGCGAGGTAGGCCGCGCCGGTCGTGACGACGTGCGCAGCCCCGTCCAGTCCAGCCCGCACGGCGAGGCGGTCGCTGGAGAGCGCGGTGATCTCGACCGTGCGGCGGGCTACGGTATGCGAGCCGGTGCTATCCATCTCGGCAGCATCGACGGTGAAGACCGCGCCCGTCGTCCCGTCGCCCGCCACGAGCGCGTCGATGGGGATGACGGCATAGCCGCTCCCCGTGCTGGGTTGGATCTCGACGTCCGCGACGAAGCCCGCCTTCAGCCGCCCGCCGGGGTCGGGCACGGCGACCTCGACCTCGAATGTGCCCGTCGCCAGGTCGGCAGCGCTGGCGATCTCCGTGACGCGGCCCTGGAACACTTCGCCTGGGTAGGCTCCGAAGCGGACCTTGGCGACGTCGCCCACGGTGAGGCGCACCACGTCGCGGTCGGCCAGCCCGGCGCGGACGACCCAGCCGTCGCCGGTCGTCCCGAGGGCGAGGATCGGCTGACCGGGCTGGACGAGCTCGTTCGGCTCTGCCATCCGCCGCAGCACGCGCCCCGATGCCGGGGCCGTAATGGTCGCGAAGCGCTGGTTGAACGCCGCGATGTCGTAGCCTGCTTGCGCCACTTCCACGCCCGTGCGTGCGTCCTGTACCTGTTCGAGCGTGGCGACCGAGTCCGCGAGCAGCCGCTCCGCGCGGGCGAGGTCGCGCTGCGCCTTGTCGAGCGCGCTTTCGGCCTGGAGCACCTGCGCGTCGATCTCGCGGGGATCGATGCGGGCGAGCACCTGTCCCGCCCGTACGAGGTCGCCCTCATCGGCATTGATGCGGGCGACAAGGCCGCCAACTTTGAACGAGAGCACGCGCTCGGACTTAGGCGCGAGCCGCCCGCTCGTGCGAATTGGCAAGGCCCCCTCCGCCTGCTCCACCGCAGCGATTTCGACAGGGATGGCGGGCGATACCGGCGGCGTATCAGCAATAGCCTCGCCGCACCCGCTCCAGAGGAGCAGCACGACGCACGCACCAGCACTAGCAATGAGGAGACGAAGGTAGAACGGCATAACTAGACTCGATGATGATGACAGGCGAAGCTGTTGAGATGAGAGCATGTGCTGCGGCGACTCCCCCTGTTCGACACGCCTGGACGGCGGCCGAACTGTCCCCCTCACAGGTGAGGGGGACAGCCTCGTGACCCTTCATGGGGAACGAGGCGGGGGGAGGCTGCTCACTCCAGCACCGCGCTCCCGACCGCGAATTCGAGATCGGCGAGGCGCGCGAGAAGGGCGTAGCGGGTGACGTTGAGGTTGAGTTCGGCACTGGTAAGCGCGGTCCGGGCGTCCACGAAGGCGACCTGGTTGAGCTGGCCTTCTGCGACACGTCGCTGCGTGAGCCGGAACCCCTCCGACGCTGCCGCGACCCGTTCTTCGGCCGTCGTAAGTGTGGCCCGCGCGACTTGGACCGCGTCGTAGGCATCCTGCACCTGAAGGCGGATCTGCTGCGCGGCTTCGGTCCGTGTCAGTCGCGTCCGCTCGACCGCCACCTGCGCCTCGCGGATGCGGGCTCGGTCCGCACCGAAGTCGAAGAGCTTCCAGGAGAGCACGACCGAGGCGAGGTAGTACGGCGCGTCGCCGGTGAAGCCGTACCCCTCACCCTGAATGCCACCATCTACGGCGAGCGCGACGCTTGGGAGGTAGCTCGCGCGGCTCAGCGATACGTTCGCCTGCTGTGCCTCGATAGCGGCGCCGAGCTGGGTGAGCTCGCGGCGCTGCGCCACGGCCGCGTCCTGCATGGCCGCGAGGGCTACGTCAAACGCAGGGTCGTCTGCCACGGACGCTTCAGCGCTGGCCAGGACGACAGGCTGCACCCACGTCGACGGCGCAGCGTCCGGCAGCGTTTCGGCCTCGATGCGCTCCAGCGGCGTGTCGAGCGCGCGGTTGAGGAGAAAGTTGACGTAGGAGCGCGCTCGGTCGCGGTCGGCGGCCGCCTCGGCCTGCTGCTGCTCGACGGCGAACGTCTCGGCGCGTGCCCGCAGCACGGCGTCGGCGAGAACGCGGTCGTTGCGCCGCAGCCGCTCGGTCGTACGCAGATTCTCCGTCACGAGGTCGCCCGCCGCGGCGAAGATGGCGGTGGCGCGCTCGGCCTGGAGGTACTGGAAGTAGGCCACCTTGACATCGCGCACGAGCTGCTGCCGGAGCGCTTCGACCCCGGCCTCCTGCGACGCGACGAGGTGGCGGTTGAGCCGGACCGCCGCGTTCAGGCGCGGCTCGTAGAGCGGCTGGATCACGCGGAGGCGCGTCTCCTGCTCCTGCTCGCGGAGGAATGGAACAGTCTCGTTGGAGAGCGTTGGGAACGACGGGTCCTCGCCCTGCGCCCCGAGGAGGTCGTTGAGCGTGCCGTACGCCGGGTTGAGGAGGTCGCCGAGCGGGAGGTCGATCGTGCGCCCCCCTCCTGCACGGGAGAAGCGCGCCTCGACGGAGAGCGTGGGGAAGAAGCTGCGCCGAGCCGCGTCGAGCGCGTAGCGGGCCGCGTCGAGGTCGAGCGCCTGCTGCTGGAGCGCGAGGTTGCTCGCGAGCGCCTCGGCCACGTAGGCGTCTAGCACAGCGGTGGGGGCGGATACGGGCGCGTCCTGGGCGCGCAGTGCAGGCCCGAAGAGGAGCGCTGCGATGGCGAGGAGAGGTGCTAGTACTTTCGTCATGTCGCTTGCTGACAGAACGTCAATGAGAGGTACAAAAAAAAGAGGATCAAGCGGGGGCGAGCGCGAGGTTGATCGTCTCAAACGCGTGGTCGAGAAGCGCGTCGGCGTCGAAGCCGAACTGCTGTTCGAGCATGGCCTCCTTCATGGCGCCGACCTGGATCATGCCGTGCGTGAAGCCCCAGAGCGTCATCGCGGTCTTCATCGGGTCGAGTCCTGCGCGTACGGAGCCGTCGGCTTGCCCGCGCAGGATGGATTCGACCATCAGTCCCATGAGTTCTTGGCTCCGGTCCATGGCCGCGGCTTCGTTGTGCTCGGCTTCGGCGGGGTCGAGTTCGCGCGTCTCGAAGCGGGCGAGCGCCTCGAAGAGCACCGGGCGCTCGTGGGCGAACTGGACATAGGCCCGCCCGATGGCGTTGAGTTGGTCGAAGCCGGTCGCGTGGGCGCTCACGGCGGCACGGAAGCGGTCGGCGAGGCTCGCCACGGCGCGGTGCGCGAGGCCGTCGAGGAGGTCGAGCTTGTCCTGGAAGTAGAAGTAAACCAGCCCCCGGCTAAGCCGTGCCTCGCGGGCCACGTCGCCCATCGTGAGCGCATCGACGCCCTTGCGCGCCACCACCACCGCCGCCGCGTCGAGGATCGACTGGCGGCGCTGTTCTTTCTCTTCGGCGCGGCGCTGCGCGGTGATGGACGGAGCGGTCATATCGACATACGTTCGCTTGTAGACAAATTGTCAATCAATGAATCCTTGCTCGGTTCCGCTCGAACTCAACTTTCCGCGAGATAGGTGCCTCGGAAGCTATTTGCCATCTGAGCGAAGTGCTCAACCGCCGCAGGGTTACGCGTAGCATCCTTGTTGAGCGCGGTGCCGGTGTCCAGACCGAGGAGCAGCTTTTTGACGGGCACCTCCATCTTTTTCCCGCTGAGCGTGTACGGCACGTCGGGCACCGCGACGACGACATCCGGCACGTGGCGCGGCGAGCATTCCTGACGCAGCGTGCGCTTGATCTCGGCGATGCGTTCGTCGGTCAGCGTCTCGCCCTCGGCCATGACGACGAAGAGCGGCATCACGTCGGTGCCATCGGGCCGTTCGAGATTGAGTACGAGGCTGTCCTGGAGAAAGCCGAGACCGTCGAGGACCGCATACAACTCGGCGGTCCCAATGCGAACGCCGCGGCGGTTGAGCGTCGCGTCAGAGCGCCCGTGGATGACGAGGCTGCCGTCGTCGAACAACTCGATGAAGTCGCCGTGCCGCCAGACGCCGGGGTACGTCTCGAAATACGCCGCCCGATAGCGAGCATCGTCCGCGTCGCCCCAGAAGAAGACAGGCATGGAGGGCATCGGCTCGGTGACGACCATCTCCCCTAACCCCTCTCCTACCGGCTCGCCGTCGTCGCCCCACGATGCGAGCGCCACCCCGAGCGCGCGGCCCTGGATGCGGCCTCGGTGGACGGGCTTGCCCGGACAGCCGCCCACGAACGCCGTGCACACGTCGGTCCCGCCCGACATCGAGCAGAGCCACACGTCGGGCGAGACGGCGTCGTAGACCCAGTCGAACGCCTCGGCCGGGAGCGGCGCGCCAGTCGAGCCGAGCGAGCGGAGCGCGGAGAGGTCGGTGATGTCGCCGGGGCGCAGGTCTTGCTTCATGCACGCCGTGAGGTAGGGCGCGCTCGTGCCGAAGTGGTGGATCGGGAGCGCGCCCGCAAGCCGCCACAACGCGCCGAGGTCGGGGTGGCCGGGGCTGCCGTCGTAGAGCACCGGCACGCCGCCGAGGAGCAGGCTCGCCTGGAGGACATTCCACATCATCCAACCCGTGGTCGTGAACCAGAAGAAGCGCTCGCCGGGATGCGTGTCGTTGTGGAAGGCGAGATACTTCAGGTGCTCCAGGAGCGCGCCGCCGTGGCTGTGCGTGATCGCCTTAGGCTTGCCCGTCGTGCCCGACGAGTAGAGCACCCACAGCGGATGGTCGAATGGCACCGGCTCGAACGTCGGCGGCGCGTCGGTGCGGTGCGCGGCGAGGGCGTCGGCCCATCGGATCGCGCCCATTTCGTTGACGGGCGGCGGCGTGGGCGCGTCGAGGTCGAGGTACGGGAGGAAGACCGTCTGCCGGACGCTCGGCAGCGCGGCGCGGAGTTCGGCGACTTCGGCGCTGCGGTCGAACGGCTTGCCGCCGTAGGTGTAGCCGTCCGTGGCGATCAGCAGCGTCGGCTCGATCTGCGCGAAGCGGTCGATGACGGTCCGCACGCCGAAGTCGGGCGAGCAGCACGACCACACCGCGCCGAGCGACGCCGTGGCGAGGAACGCGACGACCGCCTGCGGCACGTTCGGGAGGTAGGCCGCCACCCGGTCGCCAGGGCCGATGCCCTCGCTCCGCAAGAAACCCTGAAACGCTGCCACAGCCGCCGTGAGGTCGTCCCACGACACCTCGACAGGCGCGCTCCCGGCCGCCGCTCCGCGCTCCGACTGGAAGATGAGCGCTGGATGCTTGCTGTTCTGGTGCCGGAACGAATGCTCGGCGTAGTTGAGCGTCGCGCCCTCGAACCAGCGCGTGCCCGGCCCAACGCCGCCGTCTTCTGGGCCACCGCTACGGATGCGCGTCGCGGGCGTGTGCGCGATCACGTCGAAGTAGCGCCAGAGGCTTTGCCAGAAGCGGTCCACGTCGGCGACGGACCAGCGCAAGAGCGCTTCGTAGCCCTCGGCGTCGGGCTGCAGTGCGGCGTCGGGCACGCCGAGCCCGGGGCGATTGGCGAGCCAGGCCCGGTACTGCGTGAGGTGCGCGCGGTCGAGGCATGAGGCGGGCGGCGTCCAGAGGGGCATGGGGGAAGTGTGGACGTATGGAGGTGCGGACGTGTGAAAGTAGCGACGAGAGTGTGTGAGGGTAAGAATACGTTAGGGTGCAGCCAGCCATTGCCTTCTCCCCGGTGTCATCCTGAGCGTGGGTCCGCAGGACCGGAGTCGAAGGATCTTGGTACCAGCTTCCAGACCTTTTCGGAGCGCAATGCTGGACCCAGATCCCCCGCCTCCGCGAGGGCAAGCTCTTCGACTCGCTGCGCTCGCTCAGGATGACAGATCACACGACCTCATGCGCCACCTCGACCTCTGCACGCCCGTCTACTCCACCGCCGCCATGCGCGAGGCGGACCGCGCGACGATGGAGGACTTCGGCATCCCCGGCTTCACGCTCATGGAGACAGCAGCACGCGGGGCCGTGCGTGCCATCGCGGAACGCTACGGGCCAATGAAGCACAAGCACGTACTCGTCCTCGCGGGCAAGGGCAACAACGGCGGCGATGGGTTAGCCGTCGCAAGACTCCTGAGCCAGGCGGGAGCGTCGGTCATCGTCCTCACGACAGCCACCGAGCACAACGCAAGCCCGGAGACCGCGCTCAACTTTGCCTTGCTGAAACGCCTTGCTGCCTCCACTACACGCTTGCTCGAACTACGCCATGTAGATGAGAGTCATGATGCGGTCGCTATGCGACACCTAATCGAATACAAGTTCTGGCCCCAGCTCACCATCGACGCGCTCCTCGGCATCGGGGTCAACAGCGAGCTTCGGGAACCCATCCAGTCGATGGCGGCGCTGAGCGTGCTGTACTCCAAGGTGGTATCGATCGACATCCCCACCGGCATCAACAGCGACACGGGCGTCGAAGAAGACGAAGCCGTTGTCATCGCCGATCTCACCGTGACGATGGGGCGTCAAAAGACGGGGCTCCTGCATGGCGACGGCGAGGTCTGCGCAGGCGATGTCGTAACCGTCGACATTGGCATTCCGAAGCACATTGAGGACGAGGTGATGCGGATGCCGGGGTGCGCGTACCTCCCCACCGATGCCTACGTGAGCGCGGCACTGCCAGGACGTGCCCCGGACGCGCACAAGTACGAAGTCGGTATGGCGCTCGTCGTAGCGGGCTCGAACGGCTACACGGGCGCAGCCGTGCTCGCGGCGCAGGCCGCGGCGTGGATCGGGGCGGGCTACGTCGTCTGCGCCACCACGCCGGATACGCAGCGCGCTATCGACGCGCAGGCGCCCGCCATCGCCACGCTCGGGCTGCCCACGACGGAAGGCGGTGGCATCGCTGAGGCTGCGCTCGACGCAATCCTGGAACGCGCCGACAAGGCCAAGTCGGTGCTGATCGGCCCGGGCCTGGGACGTGACCCAGAGACGGTGCGCCTCGTCCTTCGCCTGCTCGATGCGTTCGCGACTGACTTCCCCAACACGCCCGTCGTTCTGGATGCGGATGGCCTGAATGCGCTCGCTGAGGCAGACGACTCGGTGTGGCAGATTGCCCATCGCTACGACTCACCGCGCTGGGTGCTCACGCCCCATCTCGGCGAGTTCCGCCGCCTCGTCGCCGGGTCGGGCGGGGATCCAGACAACCTCGACCTGAACCGCCGGACGTGTATCGTACCAGAGTGGGCCGCTGCCTGGAACGCGGTGTTGCTGCTCAAAGGCGCACCGAGCGTTATCGGGCAGCCCGGTGGTCCCACGTTTGTAGCGGCCTCGGTCAACAGCGCACTCGCGACGGCAGGCTCGGGCGACGTGCTCGCGGGCAGCATCGCCGGACTCCTGGCCCAGGGCGCCGCTCCTTCCGAGGCCACCGTCTGCGCGCTCCACCTCGGCCTTGCCGCCGCCGACCGCTACACCGCCAGCCGGGACGGGCGCTCGATGCAGGCGAGCGACTTGGTCAACCTGTTACCGCAGGTGCTTTTCGATTTCTGATTTGCGGTGGTCCACCCATTCTGTCCGACCATGTCCTCCAATCAAAAATCGTCTATCTCAAATCGCAAATCCCCCGCCTTCGCCTGGACGCTCCTGTGTCTTGCGCTCTTCTCGATTCCAGGTCAGGACCTGCCACCCGACTTGCTCTCGTTCGACAAGGTGGCCCACCTGGGGCTGTTTGCCGTGCTCGGGGTACTGTGGATGCGTGCGATGCCCCGAGAGGCATGGCCTTGGGTCCTCGTCGGCGGCATCGTGTTTGGCATCGGGACCGAACTCTACCAGGGCATGCTCCCGTGGGAGCGCAAGCCGGACCCGTACGACGCCCTGGCAGACGGACTCGGGATGGTACTCGGCGTAGGCTACTGGCTGTGGTGGGAGCGACGTCGCGAGCATCGTGAGCAACTTTCGGACACGTGACGTGTCTGGCTTGATTGAAGGGACCCGCGCTCCGTAGGTTCGTGCACGCTCGCGACGTGCTGATCCGACCGATTTCGGAACGCGGCGGACCCCTTTCCCATTCCCGAAAAGACTAGCCTGGACGCTCCATCCGTTTGGAACGCGTTCGCCCACCTGCCCAGAGGAATCCCATGGCCCTTCGCAAAGCCCCGGAAGCCGACCTGAAGCGACAGTATCCGATCGTGGTTCAGATCGGCATGCTGCTCTCGCTCGGCCTCGTGCTCGCGGCCTTCATCACGCCGTACCGCGCCGAGGCGGAGTTCGAGATCGTCGAGATGGAGATGGAGCGCATCGAGATCGAGGAGATCGAGCAGACGCAGCAGATCGAGACGCCGCCGCCGCCGCCCAAGCCGCCGTCCCCCGTTGAAGTCCCCGACGAAGAACTCCTCGAAGACGAGGAGATCGACCTCGACATGGATCTCGACCTGAATGACGCGCCGCCGCCCCCGCCGCCCCCGCCGCCGGCTGCGGACGAGCCCGAGCCCGAGCCCGAAGAGCCGGAGATCTTTCGCATCGTGGAGCAACAGCCGGTCTTGCTGCCAAACGAGGCTGAGGGCATGGCTGCACTCCAGGGCTGCATCCGCTACCCGGAGATGGCCAAACGCGCTGGCATCGAAGGCCGTGTGTTCGTGCAGTTCGTCGTGGATGAGCGTGGCAACGTGGTCAGCCCGCAGGTTGTGCGCGGCATCGGCGGCGGCACGGACGACGAGGCGCTCCGCTGCGTCCGCGATCTGAAGTTCCGCCCCGGCATGCAGCGCGGTCGCCCCGTGAAGGTGCAGTTCTCGCTGCCGGTGACCTTCCGCTTGCGCTAAGGCGCCAGGGCTCACGCCCCCTCAAACCACAACGCCCCCGGCTGCCACTGCGGCGGTCGGGGGCGTTCGTTTAGGTCCCCGTGCCTGTGGTCCCTGGACGTCCGCCACCGAGATCCCATCGGGATACTCTGGCCAACGAAAGCAGGCCGCACACCATGAAGGGCCTTACCCAGGACTCATGACGAGGGACGCCGCCTACTGTGGTTGAGAAACGGCTACACCCTCTTTTCTTGCGTCGGCCCTACGGCACGAGGCGATAGCCACCCTCGACAGCCTCGACGCGGGAGCCTTGCGAGCGGGCCAAGAGATCGAGGAGGTCCTCGACGGGCATGGCGCGTTCCAGGCTACCAGCGGAGGTGAACGTCTCGGCAGCCAGCGTCTCGCCCACGTCGATGGCGACGCTGTAGTGCGCGCTCAGCTCAGCCGCCGCTACGGAGAGCGGCGTTTGCTCGAAGTAGAAGTAGCGGGCCCACGAGGCGGCCAACTGGGCATCCACGCGCTCCGGTGCCGTCGGGGCATCGCCGCCGACCACCTCGCTACGCTGGCCGGGCGAGAGCGTCACCGCCTGCCCCGGCTGCACCCGCGAGACGAGTTCCACGGCGCCGCTCAGCAGCGTCACCTCGGTCTGTGCGTCCGTCGTCTCGACGGTAAACACGGTGCCGAGGACGGTCGTGCGGGCTGGCGTCGTCTCCACGATGAACGGCTCGGAGCTCTCCCGCACGTCGAAGAGCGCGGTGCCTGCGCGGAGCCGGACGTAGCGCGGCGAGCGGTCGCTGCCGGCCGCGGCCACCATCAGCGTCGTGTTCTCGGCCAGTTCCACCGTCGAACCGTCGGCGAGCTCGATGACTTGGGTCACGCCCGACGCCGTCTGGATCGTGTCGAAGCCGCTGTCGCGCACCAGAATGGAGATGGCCACGGCCACGAAGGCCACCACGGCCACGGCGGCGCTGATGCGCCAGACCCACCGCGCGCCCCCACGCAGCGTCGTCGCGCGTCCGAGGCTACCTCGATCCGCAGCGCGGCGCTTCACGGCAGGATCAGACGTCGAGGTCGTGCTGACTGTCAGGTTCGTCGGCGTTTCCGCACGGACATCAGCCATCGCCGCTTCAGCAAAGGACGCCTCGGCAAGTTCGTCCCAGGCCGCGTCGAACGCCATGCGGTCGGCCCAGACCCGGCGCACGGCCGCGCGGAGGCCCGGATAGCGATGCACGGCGGCGTCGAGATCGGCCTTGGCAGCGGCTACGCGCGCTGCTTCGTCGTCTGACAAGAGTGCGGGGTCGTCCTCGCCGAGCGCGTAGAGCACAAAGAGGTGCCGGTCGGGCACCGCCGCGTCGAGGTCGGCGCGGACGGTCACGCGGACGGCGCGCCACCGATCGAACGCCGCGCGGAGGTTAGCGTCCTCGGCCAGGGCAGCACGGAGCGCGGCCTGCTCGGCGGGTGCGAGGGAGTCGTAGAGGGCGAGGGTGTCCGGAGACATCGGAGAAGAAGCCATCGGAGTCGGCGGCGTCAGCGTGGTTGGCAGCCCGTTGGGCGTGGGAGAGAAGTCGGGGACGCGGGGGGTGCGTTGTGCGAGCGTTGTACAAGGTCAAGCCAGCCCTTTGAGAGCCGCGCCCAGCGTGGGCAGCGTCACAGAGCCGGCGAGGATCACCGCGAAGACTGCGAGGAGGTCGCGCAGCTTTTGGAAGGCGCGCTTGACCTGCATCTTGACAGCGGCCTCGGTGGTGCCGAGCGTCTCGGCGATCTCGGTGTAGCGGTAGCCCTGCTCACGCAGCTCGATGATCTCACGAGCGTGGTCGGTCAGCTCGGAGAGGGCGCGGTCGAGATCGAGACCCAGGCCGGTGCTCGCCGTCGTGTCGGGGCTGGCGGGGCCGGGGAGGTCGGGGTCGAACAGCGACTCGCGGGCGGTGTAGCGGCCCCGGTAGAGGTCTTGCAGTTCGAAGAAGGCCGCTTTCATCGCGAACGCCTTGAGGCGGGCGGGGTCGTTGAGGTCACCGAGGCCGGTGTGGACGCGCACGAGGGTGTTCTGGACGAGGTCGTCGATCTCGGCGCGGTGGCCGGCGCGCTTGATGAAGAAGCCCCGGAGGATCGGTTCCAGGGCGCGCAACAGCCGAGACCGGGCGATCTCATCGCCGTTCTGGGCACGGACTACGAACGCGGCGTCCAACACGGACTTGGACCGAGGCGCGGACATGGGCAGGGGTGGTTTTGCGAGGGGAGCCGCCACGCGGCGGCGAAAGGTCACAAGGTAGGGGTTGGTGACTGAGGCAGTGAGGCAGTGAGGCAGTGAGGCAGTGAGGCAGTGAGGCAGTGAGGCAGTGAGGCAGTGAGGCAGTGAAAAGGTGTGCGCCCGATTTACCACGCCAAGTCCCATGGTGACACCGCCACACCGCGACACCGGCCCACTCACCAACCACTTCGGGTAGGACCCGTGAACAATCCACCCGGGGTGGTATTCTCTGGCATCCGGTCCCCAACTCCTCACCCCATGCCCTACCCCGTCTTCGCAGCCGGCGCGCTGCCCGCCTACCTCACCGAAGTCGTCGCGCTGGTGCTGGCGGGGGCCGTCATCGCCTACGTCTCCAAGCGGATCGGGCTGGTGCCCATCGTGGGCTTTCTCATCGCGGGCGTCATCATCGGGCCGAACCAGTTGGGCCTCGTCAAGGACATCGAGCTCGTCGACGCGACGGCGGAGATCGGCGTGCTGCTGCTGCTCTTCACCATCGGCATCGAGTTCAGCTTAGAGAAGCTCGCCAAGATCCGGCGCCTCATCGTGGGCGGCGGCGGCCTGCAGGTCGGGCTCACGACCGCGGCAGTGACGCTCATCCTGCTGCCCTTCGGCGTTGACTGGAAAGTGGGCATCTTCACGGGCTTCCTCGTCGCGCTCTCCTCGACGGCCATCGTCCTGAAGCTGCTCGGCGACCGCAACGAGACGGGCACCGAGGCCGGGCAGGCGTCGGTGGGCCTGCTCATCTTCCAAGACATTGCGATCATCGTGATGGTGCTGCTCGTGCCGATGCTGGCGGGCGCGGGCGGTGGGCCGCTCGACATCGCGCAGGCGCTCGGGACGGCCCTCGGCGTGATCGTGCTCGTGTTCGTGGTGGCGCAGCGGCTCATGCCGCCCCTTCTCGAAGCGGTGGCGCGGACGTGCTCGTCGGAGGTGTTCCTGCTCGTGATTGTAGGCATTTGCCTCGGGACCGCCTACCTCGTCGGCCTTGCGGGCGTGTCGATCTCGCTAGGCGCGTTCCTCGCGGGCCTCGTCGTGAGCGAGTCGAAGTTCTCCGAGCACGCCTTCGGAGAGATCCTGCCGCTCCAGATCCTCTTCTCGGCGACGTTCTTCGTCTCCGTAGGGATGCTGCTCGACCTCGGCTTTCTGGTGCAGAACCTGCCGCTCGTGCTCGGCATCGTCGTGGTGCTGTTGCTGCTGAAGGCCGTGATCGCGATGGCGAGCGTGCGGATGCTGGGCTACAGCCTGCCGGTGGCGGCGGCGACCGGCCTGACGCTGGCGCAGGTGGGCGAGTTCTCGTTCGTGCTGGAGCGCGCAGGCCGCGAAGTCGGGCTCACCCCTGCAGGCATGGGGGCGGACGGCGCGCAGACGTTCATCGCCGCGACGGTCCTGATGATGGCTGCGACGCCGGGTCTGGTAGCGCTCGCGGGCCGCGTGCAGGGCAAGCTTCGGGACAAGATGGGCGCAGCCAGCGACGCCGCGGCGCCGATGCCCACCGTCGACGACGCGCACTTCGCACACCTCCACGACCACGTGATCGTGGCGGGCTACGGCGGAGCCGCCCGGAAGCTCGTCCGGGTGCTACGCGGCTCGGGCGTGCCCTTCGTGGTGGCGACGCTTTCGCCAGAGGGCGCCCGCGAAGCCGAAGCCATGGGCCTACACGTGTTGCGTGGCGACTACTCGAAGCAGCACATCCTCAACGCGCTCGGCCTCGACCGTGCCAAGCTGCTCGTCATCCCTGACGACGGCCCGGCGATGGCACACCGCGTTGCCGCCGTAGCAGGTGTGCTCAGCCCGACCACCCGCATCATCGCGAGCACGCGCACGCACCTGGACATCCACCACCTGAACGAGGGCGGTGTAGACCGCGTGATCGCCGAGGACCTCGAAGCGCTCGTGGCGCTCTTCGAGGAGGTCCTGCGTCAGTACCAGATCGAGCCGGATCGCATCCTGGACGCAGAGGAAGCGCTCCGCGCGGGCAACTACGCGGCCTTCGACCGCGATGCCGAGACGGTCGAGCCCGTCGTGACCGACGAGGCCAGCCACATGACGCGCACGGTCACCATCCGCAAGACCGCGATGGCCGCAGAGCGGTCGCTCGACGAGCTTCACCTCGACGAGCACGACGTGACGGCGCTCGCTGTCGTGCAGGACGGGACGACCTACGAGCACCCCGGACCTAGCACGGTGCTGCATCCCGGCAACACGCTCACACTCGAAGGGCCGACGGACGCGTTCAAGCATCTCGCGCCGCTCTTCCGTAGTGACCCGGGCGAGGGCTCGGCAGGCAACGACGGTGGCGATGCAGGACCGCCACCACCGAACCCGTACCCAACGCCCTCGCAGGTTACGCCTTCGATGCGGCGGCGGATCGACACCGAGCGAACGTACACGCTGGAACCCGACCCAGAGGCCGCGAAGAAGTGCTCACACCTCCACCAGATCCGGCCGGTCCAGCCCTCGGCCCACGGCTGTGAGGATTGCCTCAAGACCGGCGACTGGTGGGTGCACCTCCGCATCTGCATGGTCTGCGGGTATGTCGGCTGCTGCGACTCGTCGCCCAACCAGCACGCGAGGAAGCACTACGAGGCGACCGGCCACGCCATCATCCGCTCGCTTGAACCCGGCGAGACATGGGGCTGGTGCTACGAGGATGATGTTACGCTCTGACGCTCGGTAGCGAGCGCGCGGGCCTCTTCGTAGGCCAACTCGACGCTGTGACGCCACCGGACAAGTTCGGCCTCGACGGCGCGGCGTTCGCCCTCAGGGAGTTCGTGGGCGATGTTGCGCAGTTCGAACGGGTCGGCGATCGTGTCGAAGACCATCATGGGGCGGCGGCGGCCCCAGTAGATGTATTTCTTCCCGTCGACACGCAGGGCAAGGGCATTGCGGCCGCTCTTCATCGTGTGGTAGACACGGCGTCCAGGCGGCGGCGGCGCAAACATCGAGTGCCCAGGTAGTGTCCCGTCCACGAGGTCGTAGTCGAGCCATTCTGCAATGGTGGGCACGACATCGATGTGATGCCGTCCCTCTCCGTCGCGGATGCCTGCAGGGATACCAGGTCCGAAGAGGACCATCGGTACGTGGAGCACTTCGTCCCAGAGCACATCGCCGTGTGTGCGTGCGCCGTGTTCACCGAAGGCCTCGCCGTGGTCCCCGGTAATAACGAAGAGCGTCTCGTCGAGCAGGCCGCGGTCGCGGAAGAGCGCAAACACCTCGCGGAGGTAGACGTCGGTGTAGCGAATCGCGTTGTAGTAGGCGTTCAGTTCATCGTCGCGGACGTACCTGCGGAGAGGGAAGTCGGGCGGTGTATCGTAGGGGTGGTGGGCCGAGAGCGTGAGGAGGCTGAGAAAGAAGGGACGCGGGTCGGGGTCGTCGAGCCAGCGTTCGAGTGTGGGGAGCGTGATCCGGTCCTCGTAGCCGAAGTAGGCTTTCGGTGTGTACCCGTCCGTGTCGTGGTCGCCGTCCCCTAGCATTTCCTCAAAGCCGAGGTTTTCGAGGATGAGGTCCTTGCGCTCGAACTCGAACGTGGCTGGGGTAATGAACGCCGTGCGGTAGCCATGTGCGCGAAGCATGGACGGGAGCCCAGGCGTCGGCAGCCCACCGGGGAACGCTTCGGCTTTCTCAACGAACGGGACGGGGCTCGGCGGCACGCCGCCAAAGACCGTCACAATCGACTTGTTGGTGTACGACGCCGAGGCGTACGTCCGCTCGTAGACCGTGCCGCGCCTAGCGAGTCCGTTCAGGAACGGCATGGTGGCGAGCGTGCTGTCGTAGGGCGTGGTGGCGGTGGCGCGGACGGATTCGAGCAGGATCACTACGACGTTGCGCCGTTTCGTCTGTGCTGTCGAGTCGGGCGTCGCGGCGTCAGAGGTCTCCGCGCCCGGGACCAGGCGGAGGTGGTGGGTGTCGAAAGCCATCGCGTCGCCGCTGGCCTCGGGGACCGGCTGCTGCGTGTCGTGGTAGGCCGTCGCGAGGAAGCGGGCGACCGCGCTCTCGACCACTCGCTCCGTCGCAGGAGGCGGCATGACCATCAGGCCGAGCATCACGGCGGTCGTTCCCCACACCAGGTAGGCCGCGCCGCTGTGCGCTCTCGGTGCTTCCGGGAGGGCTGCTTGCCGCCGTCGCAGCGCTGTCACGAGCATGGGACCGAGCAGAATGCTCCCCGGCAGCAGCGCCACCATCACCTTCGTCGGTGACGCGCTGTCTAGCAACACCGGCAGCAACGCACGCGCATTGGCGACGACATCCATGGCGGGGTAGTAGACCCCAGGCATCCCAATCGTCAGGCAAAGCATCGCCTCGAAGGCATAGAACACCGCCACGCCCACCGCGCCGAGTTGAATGGCGGTACGGCGCAGGGCGAGCGATCCGGCGCGCGGCGGCGCGGCCAGCCAAGCCGTCGAGGCGAGGAGCAACAGGCTCACCCACACGAGGTCCCACTGCATGTAGGCCAGCGGCAGCGTGGAGAGCCAGCCCTGGAGCCACCAGACGGGCAGCGCCTTCGCCGCCTGCCAGGTCAGCACGCACGCCCCCAGCCCGAGAGCGACGGCTACGGCCGGGTGCCGCCTGCGCGTCATCGCGATGGTGGTCACGCCGATGCCCAGCCCGAGCGCGGGCAGCGGCGCATACATCCAGATGCGCCCCAGGAACCCATCCAGCCCGATCATGCCCACGTTGCTCATCTCCATGAGGCGACTCACTACCACCAGGAACACGAGCGGCGCGAACAGCGACGCGAGCCACACGCCATCGACGGCCCGTCGGGAACGCTTGGACGAGAGTGAAGCAGGTCGAAACCGGCTCAAGAGAGCGTGGAGAGACGAACGCATCGGGTGGGGACGGTTCTGAGGCGATGGAGTCGTGGCAGGGCTCTCTTCTAGTTCAAAGACCCTGCCAGCACACGTGCTCGCAGGGCCGGATTGGGCAGGTTTTCCCCAACGAGAGACGGCACCCCCGCCGAGACCTGAGCCCCGACGAGAGTGCCGCCAAGATGTCCGGCCTTACGGGGCCGGGTTGCGCTAGCGCGCAGACCTTACGTGCAGGTCGGGAAGGTCGTCGGCGCGGCCGTCAGACCCGTGCTCACCTGGGTGGCAATGTTCGACGGCGTGGTGCCGCAGACGACCATCGCAACGCCGGTCCCGAGGGTCGTGTTGAAGCCGGTGATGCGAACCGCACCCGAGTTGATCGCGAGTGTGTACTCACCGTTGAGGTTGGTGTACGCACCGGCGGTGTTGGTCTCGTAGCCGAGCTTCGCGAGCGTGAGGGCGGTGAAGGCGCCGTTGCCGCCGCCGAAGGCCGTCGGCTTGAGGTTCCAAGCCTGCGCGTCCGAAGCGATGCGGATGGCGTCGTTGACCTGCGCGTCAGCGTTGGCCTTGACCTGGTTCTCGCTGAACGACTGGATGCCGACGACGACCGCGAGGCCGACGATGACAATGCCGAGGACGAGAAGGAGAAGTTGCTGCTGTCCCATGTTGGGTACCTCCTGGAGGGGTTGGTTGTGGGGTGGCGGTGGTAACCGCCGCTGTGTGGTTGGGTGTGAATCACGGTGCGACGGGGTGCCGCTTTCGGAGCAGGTGCCCCTTTGCGTGTTCGAGGGGGACCTGTACCAGGACCGTGCCTGTTCTCGGGTGCCCGAGTCCGTCCCCAGCGCTTTTCGAGGGGCCACGCCGTTTACTAGCGCCTGCTGTTTCGCTTTTTTTACGCGCTAGGGGCAGATTTTGATAGCGCACCCTTCCACCCAGAGTGTCCCCTGTTTTCGACACGGGCGAAAGAACCCCGGCCGATTCCCTTTCGTAATAGCGGCGCTCGCTTTTCCCCAAAACGCACGCCGCTCACGGCCCCTCCCATGTCCAACGACCGCTCCCCCCTCGACGACGCCAAGGCCGTCGGTGAGAAGACCCTCCAGGAGGTCAAGGTGGCCGGCTCACAACTCGTTGACAAGGTGCGCGACCTCATCGAGGAAGGCAACGTCCGCCGCATCGCCATCAAGAAAGACGAGCGGACGCTGCTCGAAATTCCGCTCACGGTCGGCGTGGGTGCCGGTGCGGCTGCGGTGCTGCTCACGCCCATGCTTGCGGCGCTCGGCGCAATCGCGGCGCTCGTGACAGACATCACGCTCGTCGTTGAGCGCGACGCGCCTGATTCGGAGGCGCGCAACCTGGCTCCGGGCCTTTCCCCGGACGAGGACGCCTAATGCCTACGTTTCGCATCGACGGCCATCCGCCCGCGGAGGTCTACAAGCTGCTCGTCTCGGCCGTGGTCCCCCGCCCCATCGCGTGGGTGTCCACGTTGAGTGAGGAGGGTATAGCCAACCTGGCCCCCTACTCGTTCTTCAACGTCGCCTCCATCGACCCGCCGGTGCTGATGTTCGCTCCGCAGATGGCCCCACAGCCCGACGGAGGCGCGCGCATGAAGGACACCCTTGCCAACCTCCGCGCCACGGGCGAGTGCGTCGTTCACATCGTCCCGCACACGCTCGCGGACGCCATGAATCAGACGAGTGCCGCTTGGCCCGCCGACACGAGCGAGTTCGAGGCGTGTGGGCTGACGCCCGTGCCATCTGAGAGTGTGGCCCCCCCGCGCGTCGCCGAAGCGCCCGTGGCCTTCGAGGCCGTGCTTGACCGCATCGTGTCGTTCGGCGACGGGCCACGCGCGGGACAGGCCGTCTTCGTCCGGATCGCCCTCGCCCACCTCACCGACGGGGCCACCGCAAACGGGCGCTACGCCGACACGCACCTCCTCGACCCCGTCGGGCGCCTCGGCGGCACCGGCTACGTGCGCGTGAAAGACGGCGTCTTCGACCTCGAACGCCCGACCGTTGACATGGGAAGCGCGAAGTGAGAAGTAGGAAGCTTGACGTGGAGACTGCGGACGATTTCCTGTTAGAACTCAAGCCTCGCCTAGACGCGCTCGTCGAGCGGTACGAGCGCCCTGCGTTCATCGCCGACGACCCGATCTCGGTACCGCACGGCTTCGACGACCCGCGCGATCAGGAGGTGATCGGGTTCTACGCGGCGCTCCTCGCCTGGGGCCGCCGCTCGGTCATCCTGAAAAAGGCTGCCGAGTTAGCCGAGCGGATGGACTACCGCCCCTACGCGTTCGTCCGCGACTTCAACGCCGAGCGCGACGGGGCGCGGCTCGGTGGCTTCAAGCACCGCACCTTCCAGCCGCAGGACGTCCTTGCCCTCACCGGCGCGCTCTCGCACGTCATACATGCGCACGGCTCCCTCGAAGGCGCGTTCGCCGCGCACCTGCCAAACGACGCGCCGGACATCGGCCCCGCGATCCAGGGCTTCTCCGATACCGTTCTCCAGCACGCACAGTTGCCGCGGCTCCGCAAACACGTCGCCCGCCCGTCCACCAAAAGCGCCTGCAAGCGCCTGGCGATGTACTGCCGCTGGATGGTGCGCCCCGGCCCCGTCGACCTCGGGCTGTGGACCGCGATCCGCCCCGCCCAACTCGTGCTGCCCCTCGACGTGCACACCGGGCGGCAGGCCCGCAAACTCGGGCTCCTACTTCGCACGCAGGACGACTGGCGAGCCGCCCAGGCGCTCACGGCTCGCTGCCGCGCGCTAGACCCCGGCGACCCGTGCCGCTACGACTTCGCGCTCTTTGGGCTCGGTGCCTACGACGACCAGCCGATCAAATAGCGCTGCGCCATCACGGGCTTAGTGGATTGTCGGTGCACGCCGCACCAAACCGTCCAAGGCCCCCGATGTAATCGCTTACACGAACGAACGGTGTTAACCGGGCGAAACCGACGGTCGCCTCGCACGTCTCTGAGGCGCGTAGGCTTTTCCCACACGCTCAAAGCCCACGGGGTTTCCCCGGCTGTTTGGAATAGGCCCCACGCCTATCTTGCACATCTGTAGCCCACGCCTTTCATTATGCCTGACGACGCCCCGCTCCCGTTCGAAGCTGCCCTCCAGCGCCTCGAATCGCTCGTCCAGGCGCTCGAAGACGGCAACGCAGACCTCGACACGAGCCTCGCTCGCTACGAAGAGGGCGTCGGGCTCGCGCGCGACCTGCTCGCCCGCCTCGACGCCGCGGAACTGCGCGTGCAAGAACTCGCGCTCGAATAGCGCGCTGCCCCTCCCCGCCTCTCTACTAGGGTCCTCTGCACTTCTTCGGACCCGCACTTCCCGCTACCCACTCGACGCTCTCATGCCCGCGACCCCGTTCACCCCCGGCCCGCTCCTCGCAAGCATCCACACGCCAAAGGACCTCCGCTGCCTCCCGCTCGACGACCTCCCCCAGCTCTGCAACGAGCTCCGGCAGCACATCATCGATGTGGTGAGCGTGCACGGCGGCCACTTCGGGGCGTCCCTCGGTGTCGTCGAGCTCACGGTCGCCGCGCACTGGGCCTACGAGACGCCCACCGACCCGGTCGTGTGGGACGTCGGCCACCAGGCGTACGGGCACAAGATCCTCACGGGGCGCCGCGAGCAGTTTCACACGCAGCGGAAGTACGGCGGCCTCTCGGGCTTCCCGAAGATCAGCGAGTCGGAGTATGACGCCTTCGGGGTGGCGCACGCGTCGACGGCGATCTCAGCGGCGCTCGGCATGGCGCGGGCGCGCGACATCCTGAGCACCGACCAGAAGATCCTCGCCATCGTCGGCGACGGGGCGATGACGGGCGGGCTCTCGTTCGAGGGGCTCAACAACGCGGGCGTGGCGGGGACCGACATGACGGTCGTGCTCAACGACAACCGCATCTCCATCGACCCTAACGTGGGTGCGCTGCACGAGTACCTCGCGCGCGTCTCCTCATCCGAGGGCTGGAACGACCTCAAGACGGACGTCTGGGAGTTCTTCGAGAAGCTCAAAGGCATGGGCGGCGGCACGCTCCAGCGCATCGCCAGCCGCGTCGAGGATGGCGTCAAGGCCGCCATCACGCCCGGGATGCTCTTCGAAGCGCTCGGCTTCCGCTACATCGGCCCGGTCGACGGGCACGACGTAAAGCAGCTCGCGAAGCGGCTCAAGGAGATCCGCAAGCTGCCCGGCCCGATCCTCCTGCATGCGCTCACGGTCAAGGGCAAGGGCTTCGCGCCCGCCGAGGCCGACCAGGTCAAGTGGCACGCGTCGTCGTCGCCGTTCGACAAGGTGACGGGCAAGACGCTCGTGAAGGCGACCTCCAACGGCACCGCTGCCAAGAAGTGGCAGCAGATCTTCGGCGAGGCGATCATCGAGCTGGCCGAGGAGGACCCGCGCATTGTGGGCTACACCGCTGCGATGCCGAGTGGCACGAGCCTCAAGCTGATGATGGCCGCCATGCCCGACCGCGCCTTCGACGTGGGCATCGCCGAGATGCACGCGGTCGTCGAAGCCGCCGGGGCCGCGACGCAGGGCCTCAAGCCGTTCGTGGCGATCTACTCGACGTTCCTCCAGCGCGCCTTCGACGGCATTGTGCACGACGTGGCGCTGCAACACCTACCGGTCGTCTTCTGCATGGACCGGGCGGGCTTCGCCGGGGCCGACGGCCCAACGCACCACGGCGCGCTCGACATCGCCTACATGCGCGCCGTGCAGGGCATGATCTGCGCCGCGCCGCTGGACGACCAGGACCTCCGCGACCTGATGTACACGGCCACCCTCTACGACGATGGCCCCATCGCGCTCCGCTACCCGCGCGGCCAGGCCACGGGCATGGACCTCCGCGACGAGTTCCACGAGATCGAGATCGGCAAGGGCAGCAAGATCGCCGACGGCTCGGACGTAGCATTCGTGACCTACGGCGCTATCGGGCAGTACGTCTACGAGGCCCGCGAGCGCCTCGCCGGGCATGGCATCTCCGCCGCGCACTACGACCTCCGCTTCTGCAAGCCGCTCGACGACGACCTCCTCACCGAGGTCTTCTCGACGTTTGACAAGGTCATCACCGTCGAGGACGGCGTGATCGTGGGCGGGGCAGGCACGGCCGTCGTGGAGTGGGCGATGGAGAACGACTTCCACGGCACGAAGGTCGTCCGCCTCGGCATGCCGGACCGCTTCATCGAGCACGGCACGCAGCGCGAACTGCATGACGAGGTCGGCATCGGGCCGGACGGATTGGTTGACGCCGCTGCCTCGCTCGTGGACGCTGGGCTTCAGGCGGAAGCAGCGTAGCTTTCAAAGTGCGATATGGCTAAGACCTTCGCAACTGACGCAGGCTCTGTTCCCTTCGAGTCTGAAGAGGAGATCAGCGGCAACATCGCGAAGATGATTGCCTACATAGACTTGGGCCTGCGCCAAGATCTGGGCGATGGAGATTTAAAACGGTTCTCAACGACCGTTCTCATCTATCTGAGGAAGCAGCTTGCTCGTTTAGATCGTCTCCAAAGCGAGGATACAGACCTTCTTGCCTGGATTGCCCGCTCAATATTCGAGATACGACTCTTATCTCTTTATGCACTCTCTTCGCCAGAAAGGCTTCAAGAAGTATTGCTTCGGCCGATTGGCGAGTACAAAGAGCTTCGACGGTCTTGGACTTCAGATTTGCCCGAAGAGGATCATGACAAAGCTATCCTAGACTTTAAGGAGTCCGTCGAGCGCATGGAATCGCTCGCATTGGAGTGGGGCCTAGACGTTCCAGTTCGCTTCAACCAGCACAGACTTGCCAAGGAAACGAATTGCCTCGAAGAGTACTATCGCTTTTACAAGCCTTTGTCGAAGTATGTGCATCCTACACCTCTTTTTCTGTTTGCAAGAGACAGTTTTGTCCGAGGTGAAGACGCAAAAAATGGATTAATCCTAGCAGCTCAGCTTTTCGCTGCTTGGTTACTTGATGACTTCCCATCTCTGGTTGAGGATCTACGCATCGAGAGATCGATTGGGTGGGATGAGCGAATCGCAAACGACCTCGATACGGGACGCCTGGACGCATTCCTCGCTGAGGCCGAAGCCGAATACGAAGCAGGCAAAACCGAGCCGTTGTGAACCACTTCACGCTGCCGGTCTACTGGAAACACTACCACGCGCTCCCCGGCCACGTTCGAGCGCTCGCCGACAAGCAGTTCAAGCTGCTCCAGGAGAACCCGTCGCATCCGTCGCTTCAGTTCAAGAAGGTCGGCGACCGGAAGCAGTTGTGGTCTGTACGCGTCGGGCTGCACTACCGCGCCCTCGGGATGGACAAACCAGAAGGTGTCGTCTGGATCTGGATCGGCTCGCACGCTGAGTACGATCAGATCCTGGGCTAGCCCTCAGGCTGGGGCTCAGCGACGCTGGCTTCATGCGTGCTCTCTTTCGCATCGGGCTCTTTCGGCGGGAAGAACGAGAGGATGAGCATCGTGATGACGCCGCCCATGATCGCCATGTCGGCAATGTTGAAGACGCCCGTGATCTGACGACCGAAGGCCGTGAGCAGCAGGAAGTCGACCACGACATGCCCCTCGTTGACGATGCGGTCCCAGAGGTTGCCGAGTCCGCCGCCGAGGATGAGCGCCAGCGCGACGACCTCGCCGCGGCGCAGCACGGATCGCGTAAGCAGGAAGATGGTCAGACCGCCGAGGAGCACCGCGTTCATGACCACAAACAGCATGAAGCGCGTCTCGTCGGCGAGCGTGCCGCCGAGGCCGAGCATGGCACCCTCGTTCTCGGCGTAGAGGAGCTTCAGGAAGCCGCCGAAGAGCGAGACGACCGGCTCGCCGTAGAGGTGCTCCACCGCCAGCCGCTTCGTGACCTGATCGATCACGAGAATGACCGTCACGACGGCGCTGAGGAGAAGAAGTCGAGCGCGGAGCTTCACGGAGTCGGGAGTCTGGGGTACAGGGGGGCGTGAACGTAGCTCATCGCACACGCCCACACTCTCATACCCTCACACACGTTGAGGTTGCAAAAAGAGCGACGAAGATACGTGCACCTACCCCCGCACCTCATCGGCGGATGTCGTGCCGCCCGTCATCCAGTGCGCGTGCAGCGAGGCGATGACCTTGTCGCGCTTGACCCCAGCGGCAGCGATGACGCGGCCATCCTTGACGTAGTACGCCACGAACTGCCGGTCGTCCAGGCTGCCGTCGATGAGGATTTCGTCCCAGGACTTGGCGTGGCCGAGGTAGCGGAGGTTCATGCCGAGCTGGCCGCTCCAGAAGTAGGGCACGGCCTCGAACGGGACGGCCTGCCCGGCCATGTTGCGCGCGGCGATGCGGCCGTGCTGCTGCGCCAGCCGCCAGTGCTCGATGCGCACGCGCTCGCCGAGACGTGCCTCGGGATAGGAGGCGATGTCACCCGCGGCGTAGAGGTCGGGGCCGATCTGCAGGTTGGCATCGGCGACGAGCGCGCCGCGGTCGTCCATGGGCAGACCGTCCAAGAAATCGGTTGCCGGGGTGACGCCGACGCCCATCACGATGAAGTCGGCTTCGAGCGTGGAGCCGTCGCCGAGGGTGAGGCGCAGGCCGCCGTCGGTCTTCGAGACCGCGTCGGCGGACGCTTCCATGCGGAAGGCAACGCCGTTCTCCTCGTGGAGATCCTGGAAGACGCGGCCCACCTCGGACCCGAGGATGCGCTCGAACGGCACGGCTTCGATGCCGACGACGGTGACGCTGAGACCACGCCCGATCAGCGCGGCGGCCGCCTCCATGCCGATGAAGCCCGTCCCGATCACGATGGCCGATTGACCCGCCTCAGCCGCCTCGACGATTTGCGTCGCGTCCTCCGTTGACCTCAGTAAAAAGACGCCGTCGAGGTCGGTGCCGGGAATGCCAAGACGGCGTGGCGTCCCCCCCGTAGCGAGGAGCGCGGCGTCGTACCTAAGTGGCTCGGGCGCGGCTCCGTCACCGCTACCCGCGAAGTGTAGGGTCTTCGCATCGACGTCGAGCGTAGCGACACGGTGCTGGGTGCGTAGTTCGATACCGTAGCGCTCGAAGAAGTCGGGCGCGCGCAGCGGCAGGCTGTCGCGGCTCGCCCCGCTGAGGTAGCCCTTGCTCAGCTTGGTGCGGTCGATGGGGCGCCCGCCAGCATCGGTGACGAGCACGACGCGGCCCTGGAAGCCGACCTGCCGCAGCGTCTCGGCCGCCGCCTGCCCCGCGGCACCGCCGCCGACGATCACGAACGTGCGCGAGTCGGCGTCGAAGTCACGGTCGACCATCGCGGGCACGCAGCCCTGGTGCGGAGCCACACCATCGCCTACCCCATCTTCGGGGAGGTCGACGAACACCTCGCCGCCCTCGACGGTCGCGTTGAAGCGGGCGAGGTCGTCCAGCGCGGGCGGCTCGTCCAGCGCGCCGTCGGTGACGTCGAAGACGGCGTGGTGCCACGGACAGATCACCTTCGGCCCGGCGAGGACGCCCGTAGCGAGGGGCGCACCGTAGTGCGTGCAGAAGGCCGACGTAGCATAGAACTGGCCACCGACATTGGAGAGTAGCAGCTTCGTGCCCTCGACCTCAATTTCTTGCATCTCGCCCTCGGCGAGATCAACGGCAGCAGCAACACGGACGACAGGCATGGGAGGTGCGAAGTGAGAGGTGCGAAGTAGGAGGTGCAAGCAGGCCGGTCCACCGAGATTACCTGCACTCTATCCCTATCCCCTATCCCCTATCCCCTGTTCCCCGACCCCGTCCCTCACGTGTCCCCAAGCGAGTCCCTCTCCCAAGACTAGCCCGGCAATGCAGCCGAAAAGCGCACCCGTGATGATGCGCGTGGCGACGAGGTCATACACGCCCACCGCGCCCAGCGTCCAGTCGAGCGACACAAGCGCGATGGTGCCGATCAAGAGAGGTTTGCGAAGGCCGCGGATGTAGAGCGCCTGCGCAGAGGTAGTGATCGAGCGAGTGGTGAGCAGGCCGAGGAGCAGGCCGCCGAGGATGCCCGCGCAGCGGTGGCAGAGCGCCCACGCGATGCCGTGTATCGCAAACGAGCGGTCGGGCTGTTGGTGGCAGGCGAGGTGAAACCCGTGCATGATGGCCCCACGCAGCCCTTCTGGTACGTGCGGCGGTGCGACTGCCAGGACCGCGAGCAGGAGCGTCGCGCCCAAGGCCAGCGTCCAGGCTACGAGGCGAGGACGGCGGGAGTGCGAGCCAGACGAGGTTAACGGGAGGTTCATGGCCGAGCCTGAATCACTGCACGGGGGCTCCCGTTCCACCTTTGCACCAGATAAAAAAGAGTGCTAGCACTTGGAACTAGCGAGTGCCAACGTCATTTCTCGACACCTCACATTTTCCTTTTTAAACCAATCCCCCTACGCACCATGGCACAGCTCAAGCCGCTGGCCGACCGCGTGGTCGTCAAGCCCCAGGAGGCCGAGACCCAGACCGCCGGTGGTCTCTACATCCCCGACACTGCCAAAGAAAAGCCCCAGCGCGGCACCGTCGTTGCCGTCGGCCCTGGCCGCGTCGAGAACGGCACCAAGATCGACATGACCGTCCAGGAGGGCGACACCGTCCTCTACGGGAAGTACGCTGGCACCGAGATCGCCCTCGACGGCGACGACGTGCTCATCATGCGCGAGAGCGACATCCTCGGCGTTGTCAGCTAAGAGCCTCGGTAGAAGCGCCGCTTCCGGGAGCTTTTTCTCTGCGAGGCCGCTGCGCTCACCGAACGCTCTCCCCCATTCCAACCTAGAACCTGAACACCATTATGCCTAAGCAAATCATTTTTGACGTCGAGGCGCGCGACTCCCTCAAGAAGGGTGTCGATACGCTTGCCAACGCCGTCAAGGTGACGCTCGGCCCGAAGGGCCGCAACGTCATCATCGAGAAGAAATTCGGTGCCCCGACCGTCACCAAGGACGGCGTCACTGTCGCCAAGGAGATCGAGCTCGAAGACAAGCTCGCCAACGTCGGCGCGCAGATGGTCAAGGAGGTCGCCTCCAAGACCTCGGACGTCGCTGGCGACGGCACGACGACCGCCACGGTCCTCGCCCAGGCAATCATGAACCAGGGCCTCCGCTCGGTCACCTCGGGCGCCAACCCGATGGATATCAAGCGCGGCATCGACAAGGCCGTTGACGCCATCGTCGCCAATCTGCGCACGCAGAGCCGCGAGATCGATGGCCAGAACGAGATCGCCCAGGTCGGCGCCATCTCGGCCAACAACGACGACGAGATCGGCAACCTCATCGCCGAGGCGATGAACAAGGTCGGCAAGGACGGCGTCATCACGGTCGAAGAGGCCAAGGGTACCGAGACCGAGCTCGACACGGTCGAGGGCATGCAGTTTGACCGCGGCTACCTATCGCCCTACTTCGTGACTGACCCCGACAACATGGAGGTCGTCCTGGAGGACCCCTACATCCTGATCCACGACAAGAAGATCAGCACGATGAAGGACATCCTCCCCGTGCTGGAGAAGGTTGCCCAGATGGGTGCGCCGCTGCTCCTCGTCGCGGAGGACACCGAGGGCGAAGCGCTCGCCACGCTCGTGGTGAACAAGCTGCGCGGCACGCTCAAGGTCGCGGCCGTGAAGGCCCCGGGCTTCGGCGACCGCCGCAAGGCCATGCTCGAAGACATCGCAGTCCTCACGGGCGGCACGGTCATCTCCGAGGAGAAAGGCTACCGTCTTGAGAACGCCACTCTCGACTACCTCGGCCGCGCCAAGCGCGTCGTGATCTCGAAGGACAACACGACCGTCGTGGACGGCGCTGGCACCGAGGACTCGATCAAGGCCCGCATCGGCCAGATCCGCGGCCAGATCGAGACGACGACCAGCGACTACGACCGCGAGAAGCTCCAGGAGCGCCTCGCCAAGCTCGCAGGCGGCGTCGCCGTGCTGAAGATCGGCGCGGCCACGGAGGTCGAGATGAAGGAGAAGAAGGCCCGCGTCGAGGACGCGCTCCACGCCACGCGTGCCGCCGTCGAGGAGGGCATCGTGCCGGGTGGCGGCGTCGCGCTCGTCCGCGCCATCGCGTCGCTCGACGGTGTCGACGCGATCAACGAAGACCAGCGCATCGGCGTGAACATCATCCGCCGCGCGCTCGAGGAGCCGCTCCGCCAGATCGCGGGCAACGCCGGGCTGGAAGGCTCGATCGTCGTCCAGAAGGTCAAGGAAGGCGAGGGCAGCTTCGGCTTCAACGCTCGCACGGAAGAGTACGGCGACCTGATCGAGCAAGGCGTTATCGACCCGACCAAGGTGACGCGCACCGCGCTCCAGAACGCGGCCAGCGTCTCGGCGCTGCTGCTGACCACGGAGTCGGTCATCGCCGACAAGCCGGAGCCGGAAGCCCCGATGCCGGGCGGCGCGCCGGGCATGGGCGGCATGGGTGGCATGGACTTCTAACCGAAGGCCAACGCCCAACGCTCTAGCACCTGAACGCTTAGCGTTTGCGAGGCGGCTTCCCCATGCGGGAGGTCGCCTCGTTTAGTTCGAGCAGACCGAAGCTCCGAGAGGTGGCGGTCCCTCCCTGGTTCCTGCCAGTTGGGGACCCAAGGAGCCGATTCCATCCTCCTCGTGATCTCGTGGATTCCCGCGTGCGCGCTGCTAAGGGTAGACTTTCACAAAACGAAGTCATTCTGAGCGAGCACAGCGAGTCGAAGAGTCTCCGGGCCAGCATCCACGCCTCTTCTTGACCCGGAGATACGACCTAGATCCCTCGACTCCATTCGCTGCGCGCATGCCGCTCGGGATGACAAGACGACCACGTTGTGTGAATACCTACCCCTCTCAGCGCGTGCGCGGGGATGACTGGCCGGAGGCTACGATGTCTGGGTGCGGCGGGACTCCGCTCAGCCCCTCGTCGCCCCGCTGCATCCTCGTCGCCTCGCAGTAGACCAAACGCAACGAGGCGACCTCTCCGACGCGGGAGGTCGCCTCGTCTAATCGCGGGGATTGGGGCGGGGTACCGCCAAGTTCCGCCGTCCGCCGCGGGTTTCGAGTTGCCGCCTGAACGGGCTAGCGCTGTTTGTTGAGCTTGATGAACTGGCCGTTGACCTCGCCCTGCAGCACCGTCCCAGAGGCGTCGGCGGTGAGGGCGAAGCTGAACCCGTCGTCGCCGAAGCTGGGCGCCTTTGCGGCGAGGGACACGCTGGGGTACTCGAACACGCCTGAGCCCGTCATCGCGTATGCGACGCTGTTGTGCAGAAGCAGGCCCTCGATGTCGAGGTTGCCTGCCGTCGCGCTCGCCGCCGTGCCGGAGGTCACCCCGGCCGTCGGCGTCAGCGTCATCGTGAAGCGGCTGGCGAGGCCGTCTGCTATCTCAGCCGACCCCACGTACGTGCCTACCACGTCGCCTGGCGTCAGATTTTCGCGCGGCACGAGGGTAGAGTCGCAGCCGGATGCGGCGAAGAGCACCGCCGCGAGCATGCACAGAGCGATTCGCATGACGAGTAGAGAGCAGGGTGAGAGCAGAGAACATCCGCCACACCTGCGAGGGCTGGGCCGTACTTAAATCTCCAGGTTTATGGCTAGTCATTTGTCGCCCTAGGGTGTCGTACACGGCGTTCATTATCGAAGAGGGGACCTGGCGTCTCGCTGTGCCGACCTCTCAACAGCGCAACCGAAGGCGCCTGACCGTCTCGAAGTCCGCTTGAACGAGGAACCACGCTCCGCTTTTTCGCTTCCTTTCCGCCCTGTCGCCTTTGCCCCTGCGTTCCATGCTTCGCTCCCCCCTCGCCTTTCGCCGCATTGCCTGGGCTACGCTCGGCGTGACGGTGCTCGTGATCTTGTGGGGGGCATTTGTGCGGGCCTCCGGTTCGGGTGCGGGCTGCGGCGACCACTGGCCGCTGTGCAACGGCGACGTGATCCCGCGCTCGCCCACAGCGGAAACCATCATCGAGTTCACGCACCGGGTCACGAGCGGACTCGTGATGCTCATGGCCTTGGCGGTGTTCATTGTTAGCCGTCGAGCCTTCCCGAAAGCGATGCACCCGCGCGGCACGTCGGGTGCGACCGTCCGGCGCTACGCGGGCTGGTCGCTCTTCTTCATGGGCACGGAGGCGGCGATCGGCGCAGGGTTGGTGCTGCTGGAATACGTCGCCTACAACGTCTCGGTGGCGCGCGGCTACTGGATGGCGGCGCACCTCGTCAACACGTTTTTGCTGCTGGGGGCGCAGACGCTCACGCTCCACGCCGCCTACGGGGGCCTGCGCCCGCGCATCCGGTCGGCCCTGGGCTATGGCCTCGTCGCCTCGCTCGCGGCGACGACCTTCCTGGGCGCCTCTGGGGCCGTCGCGGCGCTCGGCGACACGCTCACGCTCGGCGGCGGCATTGATCCGGCAGACGACCCCATCGTGGCGACGCTTGTGGGACTGCGGATCGTGCACCCGCTGCTCGCCTGCGCAGTCGTCCTCGGCGTGCTGGCCGTGGTTTGGTATGCGAACCAGCGGGGGCTCGACCGGGTGACGCAGCTGTTAGGCGCTACCGTCGTAGCGCTGTTCCTCGTGCAGATGGGGATTGGGCTGGCCAACGTCGCGCTCAAAGCGCCGGTGTGGATGCAGATCGTTCACCTGGCGGGCTCCGATGCGATTTGGATCTGCCAGGTGTGGTTCGTAGCCCGCGTGCTCGCGCCGTCCCCGCAATCACCTCCAGCACCCCCTTCCGTCGCCCGATCGGTCTCCGTGCCCCGGGATCGACCAGTTCTGGAGACCGCCTGAGCATCCCTGCTCGCCCACGCACCTGACCTAGCCTGTGTGCTTCATCGTTTTCGACTGGCGACCGGACGCGCGGCGCCTGACGCTTGCCTCTAATCGGGACGAGTTCTACGAGCGCCCTACAGAGCCTGCGCACTTCTGGGCCGAAGGCACGCACGCAGACCGTGACACTGCCGGCCTTCTAGCCGGGCGCGACCTACGTGGCGGCGGCACCTGGATGGGTCTTACAAGGAGCGGGAGGTGGGCGGCGCTCACCAACGTCCGCGAGACGCAGCCGCATGTCGAAAACGCTCCCTCGCGCGGCGACCTCGTCGCCGACTACCTGCGTGGAGGCGCTTCGCCCGAGGCCTATGCTCATGCCGTCTCGGAGCGCGGCTACACCTACAATGGCTTCAACCTGCTTCTCGGCGAGGTAAGCCAACGCTGTTCCGAGCTGTGGTATGTCTCAAACCGTGTTGAGGACTTGCGCCGCCTTGACGCGGGGCGCTACGGGCTAAGCAATGCCGCGCTCGACACGCCTTGGCCGAAGGTAGTGCAGGGCAAGGCTCACCTCGCCCGCGTTCTGGACACCCACGAAGGACCGGTCGACGAGGCGCTTCTCGCTGCGCTAGCCGATGCCACCCAGGCCCCTGACGGAGCGCTGCCCGACACCGGCGTCGGGCTCGACTGGGAGCGGCGGCTGTCGTCCATCCACATCGCCTCGGAGGCATATGGCACCAGAGCGGCCTCCGTGCTTCAGATCGCAGACGGACGCGCACGGTTCACCGAGCAGACGTACGGAGTATCGGGGCCTCTGGGCCAGCCGCGTGCGTTTTCGTTGGTCCTACCGGCCTGACGGCGAAGCACCGGACAACGGCCATGTTCATCAGGGCTTGAACGCCGCCATAGGGGTGCGCGTCCGTACTTTCGGGCGATCGGCACGCGCGCTTCCCCTGCGCACGCGCGCCGAGGCTCCTGCCCGTCGCGCCTCACCCCGTCATGCACACCGCGTACACCTACGACCCGACGCACGTCGGTCACGTCCACGCGAACCATCCTGAGAAGCCGCAGCGGGCGCACCTCGCCTTCAACACGTTGGAGCGCGATGGCATCCTCGGCACCCTGGCTTGCCTCGATCCGGTTCCCAACCCGGAGGCAGCCATCACGCGCGTGCACCCGCAGGACTACTATGACCTCCTGCGCGAGACCCAGAAGCGCGCGCCGTTTCTCTTTGGCTTCGACACCTACGTCACACCCGAATCGTTCGGCATCGCCGAGCGTGGCGTTGGGGCGCTCCTTTCGCTCACCGACGCCGTCGCCGACGGGGCGGTCGACAACGGCTTCGCGCTGGTCCGGCCGCCCGGCCACCACGCGCGCCCCTTCGAAGCGATGGGCTTCTGCTTCTTCGCCAACGTGGCCATCGCCGTGCAGCACGCCCGCGCCGTGCAAGGCGCCGAGCGCGTGCTCGTGGTCGACTTTGACGTGCACCACGGCAACGGCACGCAGGAGGTGTTCTACGACGACCCCAATGTGCTCGTCGTCTCGTCGCATCAGTATCCGTTCTATCCCGGCACGGGCGCCCTCCAGGAGACGGGCGAGGGGCGTGGCGTCGGCGCAACGCTCAACCTCCCGCTGCCACCCAACGTAGGCGATGCAGGCATCCTGGAGCTCTACCGCCGTACGGTCCTGCCTACCGCTGATCGATTCAAGCCCGATATGGTGTTCGTGTCGGCGGGCTTTGACGCGCACCACCTCGACCCGCTCGGCGAGACGGCGCTCAGCATCCGCGGCTTCGCGGACCTCGTGCTCCTCTGCATGGAGATTGCCGACCAGCACTGCGACGACCGGCTCGTCTGCGCGCTCGAAGGCGGCTACCACGTGGACGTGGTCGCCCACAGCGTCCTCACCACCCTGCGGCTGCTGCAGGACCCGCACGCGCCGACCTCAGACCCGTTCGGTGCGCCGAGCAGCACCACGACGGACGACCTGAGCACACTCATCGGCAACGTGCGCGACCTGCACGGCCTTGGCTGACCAGCACGGCCTCGGCTAACGCCTCGGCCATGGCGCGCTTCTTGCGGCGACCGGACCCGACTCGTCCACCGTCGCACGCCCGCCCATGCTGTCCGACCTGCCGATCCCGACTGCGTCTAACGACCTCCTGCTGCTCGCGCTCTACATCGGCGCGGCCATCGCGATCCCACTCTACCTCTACCAGACGTTCGTCGCGCCCAAGCTGCGCGAGGCCGCCAAGCCTGATTACGAAATGAGGACGCAGGACCTGATGGAGCGCTACCGGGCCGACGAGTTGAAGCGGGGCCCGGACTACCTCTTGCCTGGCGAGATCGAGGACCTAGAGGACGAGGCCCGCGCGCCTCACCGGGACGCCACCGACTAGCCGTTCTGGAGTACGCTTCGGAGGACCGGCCAGACATTCGATGCGAGGCGCTCCTGCCCCCCTGTAGTCGGGTGGATGCCGTCGGGCTGGTTCATCGCCGGGATGCCACCGACGCCGTCGAGGAGAAACGGAACGAGGGCGGCGTCGTGCTCGGCGGCGAGGTCGCGGAAGACTTGGCGAAAGGCCGAGGTGTAGGTATCGCCCATGTTGGGCGGCGCTTCCATCCCGGCGACGACGACATCTGCCTCGGCGTTTAGCTCGCGGACGGAGGCGATGATGGCGCTCAGGTTGGCCTGCATCGAGTCGGGCGACAGGCCGCGCAGGCCGTCGTTGCCGCCGAGCGCGAGCACGAGCACGTCGACCGGCTGCCGCCGAAGCACCCAGTCGATGCGCCGTCGCCCGCCAGCGGAGGTGTCGCCGCTCACGCCTGCGTTGACCACCTGCGCGTCCAGCCCTGCGTCGTCGATTCGCGTCTGGAGCAGCGCGGGGTAGGCGTCGGCCTCGGGGTTCGCCAGACCATAGCCCGCCGTGAGGCTATTGCCGAGCACGAGGACGTAGGTGGTGGTATCAGGCTCGCTGGCCTCAACATCCGCAGAGATAGCCTCTGAGGCCGCAGGCAGGTCCGCGTCGTCAGGGTTTGTCGCAGGAGACGACGGGGTAGGCGCGTCGCCAGAGCAGGCGACGAAGAGCGTGGCGAGAACGAGCGGAGCGAGGCGAAGCATGGGCAGAGCGGACCGTAGACGTGACGCCCGCAATCTAGCGCGCGCCGCCACGCTTGGGCGAACCCGCTCGCTCATTCGTGGCGCAGCGCCTCGATGGGCGGGAGTTGGGCGGCACGCCAGGCCGGATAGGTCCCGAAAACCAGTCCGATCACGAGCGCTACCCCCAGCACCACCACCACCGTCGATGTCGTGAGCACCGCCTCGAAGGGAATCTCGGCCCACTGCCGGATGAGGGGCGTCGCGGCCCACACCGTGAGCAGCCCGAGCGCGAGGCCAACGCCGCAGCCCACGAGCGAGATAGCAACGGACTCGGCGAGGAACTGCGCCAGCACGTCGCGGCGACGCGCGCCGGTTGCCTTGCGGACGCCGATCTCGCGGGTCCGCTCCGTGATCGACACGAGGAGCACGTTCATCACGCCCACGCCCCCGACCACCACCGAGATGCCCGTGATGAGCCCCATGATCATCTTGAACGCCAGCATGCCTCGCCGCGCCTGCTCGACGCGCCCGGTGTTCGTGGCGACCGTGAAGCTAGCCGTGCCCGCGTCGGTGTGCTCGTCGAGCCAGGCCTCGACCTGCGCCTGCACAGCAGGTACATCTTCGATCCCCCCTGCCTGCACGATCAGCGTGGGCGGGGCTCCGTTTTCGAATGCCTGCGGCGCAGTCCCGACCCCGACGACCACCAGCGGCTGTGGGTCCTCGCGGGGATCGTCCATCACGCCCACGATTTCCACGGTGTCGCCTCCGAGGACCAGTCGTTGGTCGATGGCCTCGTCGTGCGTGAACCCGAGACGCGCGGCCAGCGCCGGGTTCACGAGCGCGGCTGCCGGACCTTCCGAAGTGAGGAGGTCGTCCTCGGTGAGCAATCGCCCGGTGTGGGCGTATCGCTCGCGATAGTCGAGCAGGTTGGGGAGCACTGCCTCCACGCTGGTGGCCAAGCGCATCGTGTCGGCGGCACCCGCCGGCCGTACGAGTAGCGAACGCGACTGCACGAGGGTGGTGAGCGTACCGTCCGTGAACGTGGACTGCAGCGCCGCGGCATCGTCTGGCGTCAGCTGTGCGGGCGTGTCGAGGGATACCCGCAGGCCATCGATGACCTCGGTAGTGCGCGGCGTGAATGAGATCGCCTGGAGGTCGGTCGTCTCCAGGATCTGAGCGCGGGCATACTGCTCCAGGCCGTCGCCCAGCGCTAGAATGGCAACGAGCGCCCCGACGCCGATGACGATGCCGAGCGTGGAGAGGGCCGTGTGCAGGGGGTTGGTGCGAAGGGTCTGAAGGGCAACGGGGATCGCGTGGAGAGGAACGCGCACGGGCGAAGGCTGGGACATGGACACGTAGCAAAGGCTCGACGCCTCTGTTCGTGCGCAGCGGGCCTGGGTTGCACGCCGCGTGGGGCAGTCGTCCGGAAACCTCTGGTTGCTCGCAGTGAAGACCGGCGCGTAGTTTGGTTGCTGCTTCCGAAACCCCTTCCAGGCCTGCTTCTCTTATCGTCCCATCCCATGGCCGAGTCGCTTCAAGTCACCCCGTTGCACGCCATCCACACCGCCCTCGGGGCTCGCATGATGGCATTTGGCGGCTTCGACATGCCCGTCCAATACACGTCCATCCTCAACGAGCACCGCGCCGTGCGCGAGGCCGCCGGGCTTTTCGATGTGAGCCACATGGGCGAAGTCCGCGTCACAGGACCGCAGGCCTTCGACTACGTGCAGTACCTCGTCACCAACGATGTCAGCAAGCTCTACGACGGCAAGGCGCTCTACTCGGTGATGTGCCAGCACGACGGCGGGGCGGTGGACGACCTGCTCGTCTATGCCATCACCGAGCAGGAATACCTCCTCGTCATCAACGCGTCGAACATCGGCAAGGACCTCGCCCACATGGAGGCGGTCCTTGCCGAAAGCGGCTTCGATGCCGCGCTCACGGACGAGTCGGCGCAGACGGCGCTGCTGGCGCTCCAAGGCCCTGCGTCGCACCGCGTCTTCGAGGCGCTGCTGGCCAGCGAGGGCGTGCCCTTCGACCTCAGCGGGCTGAAGTACTACCACTTCGCGACCATCGACGAGCTGCTCGGGATGGGTCCGATGCTGGTGTCACACACAGGGTACACCGGCGAGCAGGGGCTCGAACTCTACGCCGATGCTGCGCACGCCACGCGGCTGTGGAACGCCCTCGTAGAGGCGGGCGAGGCCCACGGGCTTCAGCCGGCCGGGCTCGGCGCCCGCGACACTCTCCGCCTCGAAGCGGGGTACTGCCTCTACGGCCACGAACTCACCGAGGCGATCAATCCGCTCGAAGCAGGCCTGGGCTGGGTCGTCAAGCTGAACGCTGGCGACTTTGTCGGCCGCGAGGCCCTCGCCCAGCAGAAGACTGACGGCCTCTCCCGCAAGCTCGTCGGGTTTGTCATGGACGAGCGCGCGATCCCGCGCCAGGGCCACGGCCTCGCCACGCCTGACGGCGAGCCTATCGGCGAGGTCACCAGCGGCTCCCAGTCGCCGACGCTCGGCCGGGGCATCGGCCTCGGGTTCGTGCCGAACGACCCGGCCTACACGAAGCCGGGGAGTACCGTCCACGTCAGCGTGCGGAACCGCCTCAAGCGCGGCACGGTGCGCAAGCCACCCTTCCACAAACTGTAGGTAGGCCCTGCGTATTTGGAACCCAACGGGGGCATTCTAGGGGGTGACATACCGCTTGGCACCCGAACGGGCGTACCTTGCTCGCCGCGCTTGTTAGGCCTGCGGGACCTGGCCTACATGCGCCCCCTCACTCTACGTTTCCACCCCTCCGCCCTCCGCATGAACGTCGAGGTATTCTTTACTGCCAACTCGCCGTCTGAGGACGACCTACGCGGGACCACCGTAGTCGCTATCGACGTGCTGCGTGCGTGCTCGACCATTGTGACGGCCCTCGCCAACGGCGCTAAGGCTGTCATCCCCGTCTCGGACATGGTGCAGGCGGGTCGGCTCGCAGCCAACCTCGACGCGGACACCGGGTTGCTAGGCGGCGAGCGCGGCGGGAAGCGCATCGACGGCTTCCAGGTCGGCAACTCGCCCGCAGAGTACACGCCCGAGGCCGTCCACGACCGCACCGTAGTCCTGACTACGACCAACGGCACGCAGACTATCGCGCAGGCCAAGCAGGCCCACGCCGTCACTGTCGGCTGTTTCCTCAACGCCAGCCGCGTGATCGACTTTCTGCGCACCTGCGAGACGGACATCGTGCTCCACTGCGCGGGCTGGCAGGGCCGTATCGCCCTCGAAGACACGCTCTTCGCTGGCTACGTGCTGCACCGCCTCTGGGACGGAACCGTTCCCGCCGATGCCACCGATGCCTGCCGAATCGCCCACGCGCAATACCGTGCCGACCGCCGCCGCCTCGCTAAGGCGCTGAAGGAAAGCGAGCACGCGCGCCGCCTCATCGGGCTCGGCCAGGGAGCCGATCTCGACTACTGTGCGACGATGGACGCGGTCCCGGTCCTGCCCCTGTTCCACGACAACCGTCTCCTCCTTGACGGGGAGGACAAAGTGGTTGCCGAACAGACGCTGGCTGAGCGCGTGGCGAGCACCGAGTCGTAACGGACTCAGCCTACGAGCGTAGAATCGAGCGCGGGCGGCCCTCTGGGGAGAGCCGCCCGCGACTATTTGACCACAGGCGTAGCGCTAGCCCGCCGTGGCGTATTTGACGGAGCAGCCGTAGGGCACCGAGGTAGGCACGGCTACCGGCTCGCCCTGCATGTGCGCCTCGACGGCGGCCCCGACATAATCGGTCGCCTCGGCGATCGGGCCGCGCGGCTTGTCATCGATGCCACCTTTGTAGATCAGCGTGCCGTCCGGTGCAATCACGTACATGTGCGGAGTCGTGGCGGCCTCGTAGGCACGGCCGACAGTTCCGCTTTCGTCCATCAGGATAGCCGCCTGCTGCGCCTCCACCTGGGCAGCGCGCTCGTTCATGACTTCGTTCGAGAAGTGGCCCTGCTTGCCCGGCGCCGACGAGACGATGGACAACCACACGACGTCGTTCTCCGCCGCACGCTGCTGAAGTTGCTGCATGTTGCCGGTCTGGTAGTGGCGCTTGACGAATGGGCAGTCAAAGTTGAGCCACTCTAGGATGACATACTGGCCGGCGAAGTCAGCGAGCGCGTGCTCGGTACCGTTGGTATCGGTGAGCGTGAAGGCGGGAGCCGCGGCGCCGATCTCAGGGCCGTCGGGCAGGGTCGCGTCGGAGGAAGTGGACGGGAGCGTGAACCCGGTGGTCACGAGGGCGACGAGCGCCACAGCAAGCACGGGGAGGACAAAGCGCTTCATGGAGGTAGCAGACATGGATGTGTGAGAGAACAGCCGAACGGGTGAATTGCCCCAGAGCAACGAAGCAGATCCGTCCGTGTTGCGCAGAACTGCACCGCGCGGCCGTCTCAAAAAATACGGGTCCGACTCCGTGGTGGAGCCGGACCCGTGGCAGGTGCAAGAGACCACGTGAACGTGGTTGCTTTACTGTGCTACTTCACCACGGTGACGCGGCGCGTCGTCGCGAAGTCGGTGCCGGCAGCGCGCACGACGTAGACGCCGTTGGCCAGGCTCGTGGCGTCGATCTCCATCGGGAGGGCCGCGCCGGCTTCGATCCACCCGTCGTGTAGCGTGGCTACGGCGCGGCCGAGCGCGTCGTAGAGCGTCACGGTGACCGCCTGGCTCTCGCGGACAGCGAGGGACAGCGTGGCCGCGCGGGCGCCGAACGGGTTCGGGTAGATATCGGCCAGCTCAAAGGCGTCCAGGAGCTCGATGGTCGCTTCGACCTCAGGGCTGTAGGCAAACGCGCCGTCAAAGTCGACTTGCTTCAGACGGAACGTGTAGGTGCCCGGCGAGAGGGCATCCGTGGCGAAGCGGTAGGCCTGAGCCTCCGTCGTGGTGCCCGTGCCCTCGACGAACGCGAGGGCGCTAAAGTCCGCGCCCTGGGGACCGCGCATCTGCACCTCGAACCCGCTGTTGTTCGTCTCGGAGGCCGTCGCCCACGCAAGCTGTGCCGCCCGGCCGTCGAGTTGCACGTCGAACGTCGTGAGTTCAACCGGAATGTTGATGCTCACCGTGGTCGGGTCACCGAAGATGACCGTGGTTGGATCGTCGGAGTTGAGCGTTTCGCCGAGGAAGACGCCCAGGTCCGAGAGCGTAGCCTGGTTGTCGAACGTGACGGCCGGCGCGGTGGCAGGTACAAACACATCGACCGTGATCGTCGAGGCCGTGTTGGCCGGGAGCGTCATGTCGGTGATGGTGAGGGTGTTGGTGCCGCCGAAGGCGTTGGTCGTCCCGCCGAGCGTGGTCGAGAGCGTGCCGTCCACGAACGCGAGTTGGGGGCTCGGCAGCACGTCCGAGAAGTCGATACCCGTCAGTTCCGCGCCGTTGTTGAAGAGCGTGAACGTGTAGGTGAACGCGTCGCCCGGATCCACGGTGGTGGGGCTTGCTTCCTTCGTGAAGCCGACCGCGTAGGGACACGAGGCAGCGTCGTTGAAGCGCGAGACGACGCCGGTCGAGACCACCGTGGCCGCGCCCGAGACGAGGTCGAACTGGTAGTAGCTGCCATCGACCGTGCCGCGCCGCCCGAAGAGCTCACCGTAGCTGTTGAACCACATGCCACCGATGGTGCCAAGCGAGCTCGTCGCGGGGAGTGCGACCACCGCGCCGTCCGCCGGATCAATCTGGACGACCTGGTTGGTGTTGCGCGTGAAGCCGTAGAGGAAGCTGTCGTCGTTGGTGAGGGCGATGTCAGACACGCGCGCTCCCGTGGTGCCTCCGATCAGCCCGATCGGAATCGTGGCGTCCAGGGTGGGTGTCCCGGTGTCGAGGCCCGAGATCACGTAGAGGTTGCGGGGTGTCACGAGCGGGTCCCCGCCGTTGATGAGGTAGAGCGTGCCATTGCGGGAGATGGTCCCGGAGAAGTAGCTCTGCGGCGGCAGCCCCGCCACGGTGCCGATGGAGATCGGCGTGCCCGTGTTATCGATGCGGTACATCCTGTTGGGTGCGGTCGGCCTGATGCCGTAGACGAACCCGTCGAGGTAGTTGAAACCGAGCGCATTGTACTCGACCGTCGTTGTTCCGATCGAATTGAGCGTGTAGGGGAAGACGGACTGGTCGAGGCGGCTGAGCTGGAAGGTTGCTCCGTTGTCGAAGGACTGCGAGATGAACACGTCGTTCTCGCAGGTGAACTGGGCTTGTGCAGGGGTGCTGAGTGAGAAGAGCAGGAGGGTGCCGAGCAGCCCGGTCCCAAGACGAGTAGCGAGCTTCATGGTGCGAGAGAGGTAGAATGAAGGAGGGACTGGGTCTAAAGTGCGCCAAGAAGACCCAGCACGTATCGGCGCAACATACGCATCCCCGTGCACATCACCGTAAACTCAGGAACACCGTGCTCCCCTGTGGGACGTTGCTGTCTCATTTTCTTATGGGAGCGTGAAGTGACTTCCCTGCGACTGCTCTTCGTTCTTGTTTTCACGCACGATGCCGCCTGCTCTCAGCGTTGGGTGTAGCATGATCCACCACCAAGTTTTTTGGCTCCTCGTAGCGTGGCTCGTCGGCGCGCACCCGGGCGCTGCAGCGTTCGCCGCACCTGGCCTCGATCCCATGTTGGGCACTGAGCGTGACGAGGTCCGCCTCCGTGCTCTGGATGCCTCGAACCAGGTTCCGAGTACTGACCTCGTGCTGCGTGATCGCATCATGCCCGCGCCGCGCGACCGCATCATGATGGTAGCGACCGACGAGGGCGCGGCGCTGCTTACGGCTGGGCGCGCGCACCTGCTCGCCTTCGAACTTGACCAGGCTGCCGCGCAGTTCGAGCGCCTCGCGGAACTGGAGCCCGGCGGCCCGGCGGCCTACCACCACCTAGCCACCATCGCGCTCTGGCGCGGGCTCGTCACTGAAGACGCTCGCCACTTCGACGCGTTCTTCGACTGGAGCGACCGTACCGAGACGGCGCTGGACGACGCAGCCGCTTCCCCGTGGCGCGGCCTCATCGCCGCCGAGCGCGAACTCTCCCGGGCCACGGCGCACCTGAAGCTCGCCCAGTACACGCGGGCGGCCCTGGCCGGCCGGGCCGCCTTCCGCGGCTTCGAGCGGCTCGTGCGCGACTATCCCGACTTCCACGACGCCTACAAAGGCCTTGGGCTCTGCCACGTGGCCGTCGGCTCTGTCCCCAAGGGCTATCGTTGGCTTGCCAAGCTAGCCGGGTTCGACGGCACCGTCCAAGCAGGCATGGACGAGTTGGAGCGCGCCGCCACGCGCAGCCAGACGCAGCAGGAGGAGGCCCTCGTCGCCCTCGCCATCACCGACCTCACGCTCAACAACAACCGGCGCGGCGGCCTGCGCTACATGGAGCGGCTGCACGCCCGGCACCCCGAGAGCGCCCTCGTCAACCATCTCTACGGCTACGCTCTCCTCAAGCGCCGACGCGCTGCCGATGCCGAGCGGCACCTACGCACGGCCCTCGCTGCCCAGGAGCGCGCCGCGGTCTTTCCGCTCCGCTACAGCCGCTACTACCTCGGGGACGCGCTCTACCGCCAGAACCGCTTCGCCGATGCTGCGACCACCTTCGAGCGCTACCTGGCCGACTTCGGCGGCGAGGCCCTCCGCGCCCGCGCCCACCTGAGCGCTGGCCTCGCCCGCGAGATGAATGGTCAGCGCGACCGTGCCCTGATTCACTATCGCAGCATCCGATCCGAGCGCGACTTCGACGCCGACGCGGCAGCCCTCCGCGAGGCGCAACGTCGCATCGACGCCCCGCTGACGACCACCGAGCGCTTGCTGCTGCGCGGCGGCAACGCCTTCGACGGGGGGCGCTATGCCGAAGCCGTGACTACGATGCAGCCGCTCCTCGCCCCGGGCGCGGCCTCCCCCGTGGAGTATGCCGAAGCCGCCTACCGCAGCGGACGGGCCTTCCACGAAGACCGCGAACCCCGAGAAGCGCTCCGCCACTATGCCATCGCCATCGCCAACCCGGGTGACGCGCTCGCGCGCTGGGGCCCCTGGTCCCAGTTCTACACCGGCGAGGTGCACGAGCAGCAGGGCAACCGCGCCGAAGCGCGGGCCGCCTACGAGGCCGTCCTGCGCTACGACGAGCCCTTCGACTACCACCGGGCCCTCGAACAACGCGCCCGCGCCGCGCTCGACCGCCTCGACCACTGACGGGTCTTTTCCGACATCCCGTATCGTTTGGCGTGCTCGCGCACCCGGCACCGAACTTGCCAGCGTACCGCCTCTCCCCTGCCCTTTTCTGCCACTTCTCCACCTGTCCTGATGGTCCCGCGCCTCCGCCTCGTCCTTCCGGCTCTCGCCCTACTCCTGGGGGGACCCGTTCTAGGCCAGGCTCCCTCTGAGATTGCCGGTCCGGTCTACGCCCACGCGCTGCCCGACACGCCGCGTCCAGACGCTCGAACGACACCGACGGTGGTGGTCCAGTCGCGGGGAGCTGCCGCAACCTTCGAGGTGATCTACACCGGGTTTCCCGCTCAGGCTCAGGCAGCCTTCCAGCGCGCGGTGGACCTCTGGGCGGACTTTGTAGTCTCGGCCGTACCCATACGGGTCAACGCCGAGTGGGTGGAATTCGACAGCGAGACCACGCTCGGCGCCGCGGGTCCGTTCATCGCGCAGTTCGACGAGGGCGACAGCCGACCGGCAGGCTTCGAGGCCAACGTGTGGTACCCGATTGCGCTCCTCAACAGCCGAGCCGGTCGCGACGTGGCGCCGGGCAGCCCCGACATCAGCGCCGAGTTCAACGCGGCGTTCAACCGCTGGCACTTTGGAACGGGGACGCCAGGTCCTTCCCAGTTCGACTTCACGACCGTCGTGCTGCACGAGCTTGCGCATGGTCTCGGCTTCATCGGCGGCCTCACCGTCGAGGGCAACCAGGGCACCCTCGTCTCCACCTCGGGCAACCGCGACCCCTTCGCGTTTGACCTGCTGGCTCGGGACTGTGATGGCAACCGCGCCCTCGACGAGACGCTGTACCCGCGCCCCTCCAGAGCGCTACGCGAACTCCTAACCGGCGAGGCACTCTTTCTGACGGGGCCCACGATCGACTCTACCACCGACGGGACGCCGACGCCTCTCTACGCACCGACCTCGTGGAACCCGGGTTCGTCCTACTCCCACTTTAACGAAAGCACGTTTAGCGAGCCGAGCCCGCAGTCGTTGATGACGCCCTTCTTCGTGCAGGGCGAGCGCATCCTCTCGCCCGGAGCGCTCACGTGTGCCGTGATGGAGGATCTCGGCTGGGAACTCGCGGGGGAGTGTCTCCGCCTGCTGAGTACCCAAAGCCCCGTCGTGATCGACCTGGGCAACGATGCGTGTGTGGGCACCGGACCGCCGCCCCCAACGCCGAACCCTACCATCGAGGTGTTTCGACTCGACGACTTCGGCCCTCGGCTCGTGCGCTCCGGCGGTCGGGTCGACTTCACGATCTCCTTCGGCAACGCCACCATCGTAGACGTGCGGATCTACGACACGCTAGGCCGCCTCTACCTCGCACGACGCTTCGCCGAGGAGCCGCAGACGACCAGCACCGGCTCGTTGGACCTGGGCGGGCTCAGCCTCCCGTCGGGGCAGTACTACATCGCCTTTTCCGCTCAGGATCGTCAGGTGGTCGAGAAGATCTCAGTCATCCGTTAGAGCCTCGTCGTTCTGCCGATGCAGGCCTCTTCCAACTGCGCAGCGCTCTGGTAAGAATGAGCGGATCCGCGCGAGGCCTATGAACTCTGCAGTAGGGACTCCGTTGTGAGAAGACCGTGGCCCGCTGCGTTGACCGACCTCATCGCTTCGCGTCTTTCAATGAAGCACCTCGTCGCCGAATTTCGACGTTTATGACACGCACGGCGCTTTTTTGTGGCGTTGCCCTACTCACGGCGCTTTTCGCCTCGCCGGTTGTCACTCCGCCTGCCATGGCGCAGGGCGGCGGGATGCTGCTCGGCGCGCCCCCTGCGGCGGCGGAGGACTCCAGCCCACACTCCGATGCGTCTCTGGTGAGCGAGGTCGCCCAGCTCGCACCAGGGCAGCCGTTCACGGTCGCGCTACGACTTACGATGGAGCCGAAGTGGCATAGCTACTGGCTCAACCCCGGCGACTCGGGGCTCCCCACGGTGATCAACTGGCGGCTCCCCGACGGCTTCGAGGCCGGTCCGATCCAATGGCCGTACCCAGAGCAGGTCCCCGTGGAGCCATTCATGACCTATGCCTACTACGACGAGGTCTTGCACCTCATCGAGGTCACGCCCCCCGCTGATCTAGCACCCGGCACATCGATCACGTTGGCGGGCACTGCGGACTGGCTCATCTGCGAGCAGGTCTGCCTCACCGCTACCCAGGACGTCGCCCTCTCGCTCTCCGTCGCTGGCGCAGCCACGCCCGATCCAGTCTGGGCGTCCCGCATAGCCGAGACGCGCACCAAACTCCCGCACGACCTCGACGGTCTCACGGCGACCGCGTCGCGTTCAGGCGACACGTTCGCCCTCGTACTCGGTGGTCTGGAGATGGAAGCGGGCGCTCTCGCAAACGCCTACTTCTTTGCGAGCGAGGAGCAGGTCATCCAGCACAACGCCCCCCAAGCGATCGCACGCGCCGACGACGGCACAGTCCAACTCGCGCTCGCGCGCTCGGAGTATGCGCAGACGGACCCGGCTCTGATTGCAGGCGTGCTCGTCGCGAGCGAGGGCACAACGTTCGACGGCACCCACCGCGCGCTCTGGATCGAGGCCCCGCTCGGCGCGAGCGCGAGCGCGGGCACCACCGGCGCGATGGGCTTGACGGGCACGACGATGCCACGCAATCTGCTGTTCGCGCTTGGCTTCGCGCTCCTGGGCGGACTCCTGCTCAACCTCATGCCCTGCGTCTTCCCGATCCTCTCGATCAAGGTCCTCGGCTTCGCGCAGCACGGCGGCTCCGCGGACGGCACGCAGACGATGCGCCGCAACGGCTGGCTATTTGGCGCGGGCGTGCTGGTGTCGTTCTGGGTGCTCGCGGGCGTGCTGCTCGCGCTGCGGGCGGGCGGCGAGGCGCTCGGCTGGGGCTTCCAGCTCCAAAGCCCCCTCTTCGTCGCAGCGATGGCGCTGCTCTTCTTCGCGCTCGCGCTCAACCTGCTCGGCGTCTTCGAGTTCGGCCTCGGCGTGCAGTCGAAAGCGGGCCGGCTGGACCAGGGCGAGGGCGCATCGGGGGCGTTCTTCAGCGGCGTCCTCGCCACGCTCGTCGCGACGCCCTGCACGGCCCCGTTCACGATGGGCCCCGCACTCGGGTGGGCGCTCGGCCAGCCCGCGACTTCTACCCTGGCTGTGTTCTCTGCGCTCGGGCTCGGGATGGCCCTGCCGTACGTCGCGCTGAGCCATGCGCCCCGCTTGCTCGGCCGCCTGCCGCGCCCCGGCCCGTGGATGGAGACGTTCAAGCAGGCGCTCGCCTTCCCGCTTTTCGCGACGGTGGTGTGGCTCGTGTGGGTTTTCAGCCTCCAAGTCGGCCCGAACGGCGTGGCGCTGTTCCTCGGCGCGGCCACAGCACTTGGCCTAGCCGCGTGGCTTTATGGTCGCTGGCAGCACGCCTACGGCACCGTTCGCCTCGTGACGCGCGGCCTAGCACTCGCGGCGCTGGTAGCGGTCGTGGCGCTCACGCTGCGTGGGGCTGAGGCATCCGGCGCGTCCTCCTCCGGGGTCGTGCGAGGCGCAGCGGATGATGTAGACTGGGGCACGTTCTCCCCCCAGCGTGTGGCCGCCATCAACGACGAGGGCCGAGCGGCGTTCGTGGACTTCACCGCCACCTGGTGCATCACCTGCCAGGTCAACAAGCAGGTCGCGCTCCGCACGCAGACCGTCGCCGACGCCTTCGACGCGCATGGCGTGACGCCGCTCACCGCCGACTGGACCAACCGCGATCCCGTCATCGCGGCCGAGCTGGCGCGCTTCGGCCGCTCCAGCGTCCCCCTCTACGTCCTCTACCCACCCGACGGCGAGCCCGTGCTGCTTCCCGAGGTGCTGACCCCTGGCGTCGTCCTCGACGCGTTGGACGAGGTCGTGCCCACGCGCGATGGCCTCGCGGCTCGGTAAGAGGCTCCGCCGCGCCCTTCGTACCGGAGGGCGAGGCTACGGCGATGCTGAACCGCGCTACTCAGGCCTCTCCATGATTATTCGTATTGGAACCTGCTTCCGGACTGCTGCGCGCGCTGCGTCGCTCGGTTCGGCGAACGGTGCCCCGAAGTCGCGGACGGCGACGAGGTCCCGCTCGATCCGGCAGGCCGTCCTTATCGCATCGAGAACGTGAATGTAGCGGGCATATAGAGCACCCGAGGCCATCGAGAAGGAGACGGCGCCGTCGGGGTGCGCGCGAATATGCTGGCGCACGGCCGCAACGACTCGGGCGGAGTCTGCCACCACGCCATCGACGTGCGCCGCCCCGTCGGTGAGGACGCGCACGGGCAGTATGGGACCCTCTACGGGCGGTATTTCCGAGGCCGGCGGCATGTAGAGCGACTCCTGCGCGCGGGCCGATGCGGTCAGCAGGACTACGAAAAGTAGCGCGAAACGCACGGCGGACATCAGGCTAGAGTGGATTAATCAGCCAAGCACACGGACCCATGGCCCACGACTATCAGTCGCGTGCAGCTCTCGTAGGCCGATCATAGAACCGGCGCATAGGACGCCACGGCCCGGCCTCACGTTGCGGCCGCTCGGTGTCCGACGCCTTTGAAGAAGGTGTACGAGAATGTCCCGTCCGGCTCAGCTGTCCGGTAGAGGTCGCGGACGCCTTCGTCGAACGTCTCGGCGCTCAGGAGCCCCGCCTCCACCGACGGCGCCCGTACGCCCTCGATCATGGCTGTGAACGTCCGTCGGATGAACCCCTCGACCCAGCCCGGGCGACTCGCGTCCACGTAGACCGTGCGAGGTGCGACGCGCACATCGGCGAGCCCGGCCGCTGCCATGAGCGGGTATACCTGACGCCCAATGTTCGCGTTGCCGCCTGCCCGGCGCTGGAGTTCGACCTGGCAGCGGATCGCCGCGTGGGCAGCGCTGCTGTCAGGGTGGAAATACGTCGAGCCGTGGTCTCCTTCGATGACGGTGACAGTCCCACCGGGACGAACTAAGTCGGCGAGGGCGCTCAACGCAGCTACAGGGCGAGCGAGGTGCTCCAGAACGAAGCAAACGAAGACATGATCGAAGGAAGCGGGCGCGAACGGAAGCGCAAAGATGTCGGCCTGCTGAAACTCGACGTTCGAGAATCCAGCGGCTCGAACCCGCCGCTCGGCCTCGGCCAGGGATGCTGCCGAGACATCGACCGAGGTGAAGTGCGCGCCGGAGCTCCGTTGCGCCAAGGTCACGGTCTGTGAGCCGACGCCACACCCAGCTTCCAGCACGCGGCTGCCATCTGGATACGCGGTGTCTCCGTGGAGGAGATCGACGAGGGTATCGGCTTGGTCTTGTAGCCGCTCGTTTTCGCGGGCTTCGTAACCGTGGACGTAGACATCGCTCATGCTCGTTCGGTAGGCTTCGTTCGGTAGACATACAACGGGTTGCCACACAGCCGCAGCGAGAGGCTGTCGCGTGCGCTAACGTAGACGCGAAAGTTCGACTGAGGCAAGACGACCCGGTCGAATACGAACATCCACACCGCAGAATGCACGCTTGGGAAGTACCAAGACCTTCCTCTGAGGAGGTCCTGCGGACAGCCTTGCACCATGTCAGTCCAAGGGCGCCTCGCCCACAGTCCGGTAGCTGCGCGCGTAGTAGAGCAGCGGCTCCTCGCCCGAGCCGCCCTCGACGCGGGTGACTTCGCCGAGGATGAGGTCGTGGTCGCCCGCGCGGTGACGGGCCCAGGCGCGGCAATGGAAGACGCCCATCGCGCCGTCTAGGACAGGGACGCCTGCGTCATTGAGACGGTGCGGGATCGTAGCGAGTTGCTCGGCGCTCGTGAGGTCGGGCACCGCGAAGTGCGTGGCGAGGTGAGCCTGCCCTGCGTGGAGTAGATGCACGCAGAACGCCTCCGCCGTTTCCAGCACGCCGTGGAGGCCGGTGCCCCGGATTACGTTGAACGACACCAACGGCGGGTCGAGCGAGACGCTCGTGAACGAGCCGATGGTAGCCCCGCGCACGACGGCGTCCGTCGCTGTCGGGCCAGAGGCCGCCGTCACGACGGTCACGGGGCTGGCGACATGCCGCATCGCGTGGCGGAGGGCGTCGCCCAGGTCAATGGGTGCGGGGGGCGAGGCGGGCGAGTGCGTAGCGCGCATGAGACAGGAGAGAGGCAAAGAGACGAGATGGGCGATGTCAACGTTCGAGGCCGTACGCTAGTTCTTCAGGACCCGAGTTCTGCTCCGGCACGCGAGCGAAACCACGGCGCTTGTTGTGCGAAGAGCCGCGGGAAAGCGGCACAGCGCTTGACGTCCCCTGCCCTGACGCGCCTAGCTTGGCTGTTCTCAGCGCTGCCGCCCGCTCGCGTCATCGCCCCCCTGCCCCACCGCACTACTGCCCTACCGCCACACCGCAACACCCTATGACTTGGTGGCAAGCCGCGATCCTGGGCCTCGTCCAAGGCCTCGCAGAGTTTCTCCCGATCTCCTCCTCCGGCCACCTCGTCCTCGGCGAGTACGTGCTCGGCCTCTCCGGCGACGCCGCCAACGACATCACCTTCGAGGTCTTCGTCCACTTCGGGACGACGCTCTCCATCGTGACGGTCTACTGGCGGCGCATCCTGCGGCTCATCTCGGGCGGCCTCAAGGCGCTCACGCAGCCCTCGACGTGGGGTGAATCGCTGCGGGCCGGGCGCATCGAGTCGACGGGCGTGGGCGCGCCATCGCCGGTGGTGTCGCTGCGGTTGATCGCGTTCATCCTGATCTCGATGGTGCCGACGGGGCTCGTCTACGTCCTTTTCAAGGACCAACTCGAAGCTGCCTTCAGCGACCCACGGCTCGTCTGTGGCATGCTGCTCGTGACGGGCACGCTGCTCTTGCTCACGCTGCTGCGCAAGAACCCGCAGGGACAGCTGAGTCCTGTCAAGGCGATCCTCGTCGGCGTCGCGCAGTCGATGGCAATGATTCCCGGCATCTCGCGCTCCGGCTCGACGATCTGTACGGCGATCTACCTCAACGTGGACCGCCGCGAGGCCGCCGACTTCTCGTTCCTGATGCTGCTGCCCGTGATCCTCGGCGCGACGCTCCTCAAGACGCTGGAGTTGCTCGAAACGGGCGCGACCGTGGACTGGGTGCCGCTGCTCGTCGGGACGGCCGTGGCCTATGTCTCCGGCGTGTGGGCCATCAAGGTCGTCATCGACTTCGTGAAGCGCGGCAAGCTGCAGTATTTCGCCTACTACTGCTACACGGTCGGCATTTTCGGCCTCGTCTGGCTCACGTTCGTCGCGTAGCCGAGAATCGCAGGCGGCGCACGGCGGCTTTTTCCACATTCCGCTGAAAACTCAAGCGCGGGGCATGCAGATTCGCCCTTCTGCCACGTTGGTGCCCGTACTTTTTGCGGCTCTGCGCCCTCCGCTTCTCTTCCAGCCCCCACCGCTTTGTTTTTCTCGACGGACGTCGCCATCGACCTCGGCACGGCGAACACGCTGATCCACATCCAGGACCAGGGGATCGTGCTCAACGAGCCCAGCGTGGTCGCGCTCAACCGCAAGACCGGCCAGCCCGAGGCCGTCGGCTTCGACGCGCTCCAGATGCACGAGCGCACGCACAAGGACATCGAGACGATCTGGCCGCTCAACGACGGCGTGATCGCCAACTTCGACGTAGCGGAGGTGCTCATCAAGGAACTCATCAAGCGGGCTGTCAACAAGCGGTTCACCAATCCGCGCCGGATGGTGATCTGCGTGCCGAGCGGCATCACCGAGGTCGAGCGCCGCGCCGTGCGCGACTCGGCCATCAACGCCGGGGCCAAGCAGGTCGGCCTGATCGACGAGCCCATGGCCGCCGCCATCGGGATCGGCTTGGACGTGCAGGCGCCCATCGGCAACATGATCGTGGACATCGGCGGCGGGACGACGGAGATCGCCGTGATCGCGCTCTCAGGCATCGTCGTGGACGAGTCGATCCGCGTGGGCGGCAACGAACTGGACGCGGCGATCCTGCAGTACTTCCGCAAACACCACAACCTGCTCATCGGGCAGCGCACCGCCGAGCGCATCAAGTGCGAGATCGGCAGCGCGTCCGAGCTTGATCCCGAGTTGGTGCTCTCCGTCAAGGGCCGCGACCTCGTCTCGGGCGTGCCGAAGACGCGCGAGATCACGAGCGAGGACGTCCGCGAGTCGCTCCGCGCCCCGGTCCAGCAGATCGTGCAGGCCGTCATGCGCGCGCTCGAACGGACGCCCCCGGAGTTGGGCGGCGACATCCTGGAGCGCGGCATCATGCTCACGGGCGGCGGCGCGATGCTCAAGAGCCTCGACAGCCATCTGCGCGAGCGGACCGAGATGCCCGTCTTCGTCGCCGAGGACCCGCTCACGGCCGTCGTGCGCGGCACGGGTCAGGTGCTGGAGGAGATCGAGAAGTTCGACAAGGTGCTGAGCAAATAAGTAGGGCGATTGGCGATTGGCGATGAAGCACATCGGCTTTCGCCTCGTCGTCGAACGAATTCCGTGGCTGTTCTCCCGCCCTCGCCCTTCGGTATGTTGGCCGGGACCAGCCCTCCCCACCTGCCGCTAGCTTCCTCGCTATGACCCTCGCCGGACGGCTCTGGGAACGCGCCCGCGACTTCGTGCTGCTCGCGGTGCTGCTCGTGGCGAGTCTGCTCCTGCTGCTCCGGCAGAACGGTCCTGCGCTGCGCACCGCTCGGGCGGCGGCGCTGGACCTCACGGCGCGCGTCGAGGGCGTCTTCTCGTGGGCCGGGCGCTACACCGCGGCCCTCCAGGAAAACGAGCGGCTCCGCGCCGCGACCATTGATCTGGCGGCTGAGGCGGCGCTCTTGCGTGAGGCCCGCGCGGAGAACCGGCGGCTGCGCGGCCTGCTCGCCCTGAGCGATTCCTCGGACTATGACCTCCTCCCGGCGCGCGTCGTCGGCAAGGACCTCACGCGCCAGAGCAACCAACTCACGCTCAACGTGGGCCGCAACGACGGCGTCGCGCTCGACATGCCCGTCATGGACGAGCGCGGGCTCGTCGGCAAGGTAAGCCTCGTGAGCGCCAACTACAGCCTCGTGCTGCCGCACCAGAACACCAACTTCGCCGTCCCCGCCCGCATCAACGAGTTGGGCCGCGACGGCCTCGTGCGCTGGGACGGGACCGCCTACGACCGCCTCACGATGGACTACATCGTCCGCACGGAGCCCGTCCGCGTCGGGCAGCGCGTCGTGACGAGCGGCTTCAGCGACGTCTTCCCGCCCGGCCTGCCCATCGGTCGCATCGACTCGGTGCTCGTAGCGGGCGGGCGCAACGACTACGTGCTCTTCGTCGAACCCGCCGCGCCGATCAGCACCGTGGACTACGTGTATGTCGTCCTCCGCACCCCCGACCCCGAACGCGCCGCCCTCGAAGCTGAGGGAAGCTAGAGGTTTGTAGTATGAAGTTAGAAGTTGGAGCCGTGTATAGATGCTGTGCTGCTGCCTGGTTTCTGCTCACCCTATCCCCTATTCCTTATTCCCTAACTCCGGTCGCAGCGGCCCAGCCCAACCTGACCGCGCAGATCGACGCGCTGCTGGACGTGCCTGCCTACGAGGACGCGCACTGGGGCGTGCAGGTCGTCAACCTGGAATCCGGCCAGACGCTCTACCGCCGCGACGAGAGCAAGCTCTTCATCCCGGCATCCACGCAGAAGCTGCTCACGACTGCCGCCGCGCTCGACCTACTCGGGCCCACGTTCCGCTACGTGACGCCGCTCTACCTCGATGGGCGGATCGAGGGTAGCACGCTGGTTGGCAATCTCGTCGTGCGCGGCGTGGGCGACCCGACGATCGGCGGGCGCTACACCGAGGGCGACAAGACGCTCACCTTCCGCGCCTGGGCAGACGCGCTCCGGGCGCGCGGTATCACCCGCATCACCGGCGATATCCTGGGCGACGACGACGTGTTCGACGAGACGGCGCTCGGCCCGGCCTGGTCCTGGGACGACCTGCCGTTCTACTACGCCGCCGAGATCGCGGGCCTGAGTTACAACGAGGGCACTGTCGAGTTGCTCGTGGAGGCTACGACGCCGGGCCAGCCGACGCGGATCACCTGGGAGCCTGCCATGACGCCCTACGTGCGCGTCGAGAACACGAGCCAGACGGCCGTCGCCGGGACGCCCTACGACGAAGGCTACGCGCGCGACCTCTCCGGCAACACGATCACCGTATCGAGCACAGTTGCTGCAGGCCGCCAAGATTTCGAGGCCATCGCCGTGCACAACCCGACGGCTTACTTCGCACAGGTGCTCCTCGAAACACTCGAAACGCAAGGCATTGAGGTAGACGGCCAGGCCTTCGACGCGGACGCGCTCTCCGATGCGACGTTCGACTACGCCCAGATGGCGACGCTCGCGTCGCATGCGTCGCCGACGCTGGCCGAGATCGCGCGCGACGTGAACGTGCGCAGCAACAACCTGGCGGCCGAGCACCTCTTCAAGACGCTCGGCGCGCAGATCTACCCAGCCCTGTCGGAGGCCCAGGAGGACGATGCACCCGAAGTAGGCAGCTTCCGGGCAGGCGCGCTCGCCACGCGGGCGTTCCTCGGCCGCGCGGGCGTCGACACGAGCCGCGTGCGGGTACGGGACGGCTCGGGGCTGTCCTACCAGAACCTCGTGCGCCCGGCAGACTTCACGGCGCTGCTCACCTACATGGACCGCCATCCCGAGCCCGCCGTGCGCGCGGCGTTCTTCGACTCGATGCCGGTCGGCGGGCGGGACGGCACGATCGCGCGGCGCTTCCAGACGGGACGCGCGGGGGGCAACGTCCGTGCAAAAACGGGCTTCATCACCGGCGCGCGGGCGCTCGTGGGCGTCGTCACCACGGCGGGCGGCTCGCGGCTCGGCTTCGCGCTCCTCGCCAACCACTACAGCGTCCGCACGCGCCAGGTGAACGCCACGCAGGACGCCATCGTGGAACTTCTAGCAAGCTGGCCTCGATAAGGGGCATGATCGCGCCGCCAATATTCGCGGGCGCTCCGATGATTTCTAGTGCAGTCCTTCTCCACAGCGGCCGTTGATGCCGCCCCTGGTTTGACGACGTCCTACGGGTCCTCGGAACGCACGGTGGCGCTTCCTCCACTCGTTTTCGCATGACGCATCTCTACGGCCCGGCTTCCGGGCACAGCCCGCTTGTCGGCGCGCCGACGATACACGCTACAACCGTCCTCGGCGTCCGGGTCGGCGACAAGGTCGCGCTCGGGTCCGACGGGCAGGCCACGATGAAGGACACCGTCCTCAAGCACACGGCGCAGAAGGTGCGCCCGCTCCATGGCGGCAAGATCCTGGCAGGCTTCGCCGGGGCCACGGCCGACGCCTTTACCCTCTTCGAGCGGTTCGAGGCAAAGCTGCAGCAGCACGGTGGCAACGTCGCGCGCTCGGCCGTCGAGCTCGCCAAGGACTGGCGCACCGACCGCTACCTCCGCCGCCTCGAAGCGCTCCTCGCCGTGGCGGCCCCCGACCGCCTGCTCCTCATCTCCGGCACCGGCGACGTGATCGAGCCCGACGACGACATCCTCGCCATCGGCTCCGGCGCGCCCTACGCGCTCGCCGCCGCCCGCGCGATGATGAAGCACGCCGACGGCCTCACCGCGCGCGAGGTTGTGGACGAAGGCCTCCGCATCGCCGCCGACATCTGCATCTACACCAACGACCGCCTCACCATCCTCGAACTCGACGCCGAATGACGGCTGTCAGCGACTTCGTCCAGCGCCTCACTCCAGTCCTCTTCACGCTTTACTCCTGACTCTGCACACAGGCATCCAGCTATGACCACGTCTCCTAGTCATCCTCAGGCCGCAGCCGTCCTGATCGATTACCAAAACCTCTACTACTACCTCAAGAACCGCCTTATGCACCCCGGCTCGCCGAGCGACGTCACCATCGAGCTCATCGAGGGGCTGCGACGCCACCTCGACGGCGAGGGCATTCACGTTGGGCGCGGGTTCGCCTACGCCGACTTCGCGGGCATCGACGAGCACGTGCGCCACGTCCAGCGGGCGCTCTACCTCAACGGCATCCAGCCGCAGTTCGTCCCCTCGACGATGCACCGCAACACGACGGACCTGCAGATGGCCATCGACGCGATCCGCTACTCGGAGCGCTTCGACGACATCGACCCGTTCGTGCTCGTCTCGGGCGACCGCGACTACGTCCCCGTCGTGCAGGCGCTCAAGGCGCGCGGCCGCCGTGTGCGCGTGATCGCCTTCCGCGAGCACCTCTCGGCGCGCCTCCTCGAACAGACCGGCATGGGCACCTATGTCTTCGCCGAGTCGCTCCTGAGCGAGGACACCGTCGACCTCCTGGAGGAGGAGAACCAGACGGCGGCGCCCGCGGGTACCATCACCGACTTTGCGGAGATCACCGACCCGCCCAACGAGCGCGACTACGACGCCCTGGAAATCATCGAGGAGTTCTTCGGACAGTACGACGAGATCTACCTCACGCCGCTGCTGCGCCGCCTCTCGGAGGAGCTCGGCGAGATGGACGACCACGACCCGAAGTCGCTCATCGGCGACCTCGAAGAGTGCGGGGCCGTTCGCCTAGAGCGCCGCCGCGGGATGCCCTATGACTACACCGTGCTCATCGTCAACGACGAGCACCCGGCCGTGCTGGAAGTGCGCGCCGAGTATGCCGAGCGCGGTGGCACGGCTGGCGCCGCCGCGCCAACCCTGGAAGCCACAGGCTCGCTCGACGACGACGAGTAGGTGCGCCCAGCGCCGCTCCGTCTCCATCGTCCACCGACGCACAGCATTCCCATGACAGAAGAACTCACCCCGCGGCAGATCGTCGCGGAACTCGACAAGTACATCGTCGGGCAGACCGAGGCGAAAAAATCGGTCGCCATCGCGCTGCGCAACCGCTGGCGGCGGCTCAACGCGCCGCCCGAGATGCGCGACGAGATCATGCCCAACAACATCATCATGATCGGCCCGACGGGCGTGGGCAAGACGGAGATCGCCCGCCGCTTGGCCCGCCTCGCCGGGGCCCCGTTCATCAAGGTGGAGGCCACGAAGTTCACCGAGGTTGGCTACGTCGGCCGCGACGTGGAGAGCATGGTGCGCGACCTCGCGGACCTCGCCGTGAATATGGTCAAGGCCGAGCAGGCCGAGCGCGTGCAGGAGCCCGCCCGCGCCCGCGCCGAGGAGCGCATCCTCGACCTGCTCATCCCGCCCGCCAACGCGAAGAAGTCGAACCGCCCTGCTATCCAGGGCCCCGGCTTCGTGTTCACGCCCCAGGAGGAAGAGCAAGACGACAGCGAACCCAAAAGCGAGGCCGAGCTCCGAGAGCGCACCCGGGCCCGGTTCCGCGACATGCTCCGTGCCGGCGAACTCGACGAACGGGAAGTCGAGATCGAGGTGACCGCGACCAACAACCCCACCCTCCAGATGTTTGGCCCGATGGGGCTGGAAGAGATGGGCATCAACCTGCAGGAGATGTTTGGCAACCTCGGCGGCAAGCAACGCAAGAAGCGGCGTGTCAAGATTGAGGAGGCCCGCGAGATCCTGATTCAGGAGGAGGCGCAGAAGCTCATCGACCACGAGTCGGCGACGGCCGAGGCTATTGAGCGCGTCCAGCAGTCGGGCATTGTCTTCATTGACGAGATCGACAAGGTGGCGGGGCGCGGCTCAGGCACGGGTGGCGGCAGCGGCCCTGACGTGAGCCGCGAAGGCGTCCAGCGCGACATGCTGCCCATCGTCGAGGGCTCAACCGTGACTACCAAACACGGTATTGTCAAGACCGACCACATCCTGTTCATCGCCTCGGGCGCCTTCCACGTCTCGAAGCCGAGCGACCTCATCCCGGAGTTGCAGGGCCGCTTCCCGATTCGCGTGGAGCTGAGCACGCTCGGCGAGGACGAGTTCGTGCAGATCTTGACGGCGCCGAAGAACGCGCTCACGAAGCAGTACCAGGCGCTCTTCGCCTCGGACGGCGTGACGCTCACCTTCACCGACGCCGCCGTCCGCGAGGTTGCCAAAACAGCGGCGCGCGTCAACGAGGAGGTCGAGAACATCGGCGCGCGACGGCTGCACACGGTCCTGACGACGCTCCTGGAAGCGTTGCTCTTCGAGATGCCCGAGGGCGTCGAGGGCGATACCGTCGAGATCGATGGCGCGTTCGTGCGCGAGCGCCTACACGACATCGTCGAGGACCGCGACCTGAGCCAGTATATCCTCTAGCCGTTTCCCGGTCCAGTCTGGCAGGCTCAGCGTCTCAGCAGGTGTTGCGCGTTCCTTGTTGCGCATCGGACTGAGCCTGTCTGCACCTCAAAGGTAAAGCGACCCCCTCGCTGCTTCTTTTTTCCAGCATGAGCGAGCTTCGCGCCACGTGGCATTCGCTGGACAACGCCTCGGCGCGGGCGGCGTATGCGGCGCTGCTCGGTGCGAGTCCGCAGCGAACGCCGTTCCACACGCTCGTGCATGCCGATGCAGCCTGCGCGGCCTTTGGGCTGACCGGGGAACTCCTCAGCGTCGGTATCCCAGGTGAGGACCCACGCGTTGCCGGTGTGGTGTTCTGGAAGCAGCGGGGGCCGTTTCGCCTCGCGGTCGTACCGCCGCTGACGCCCTACGGCGGCCCTGTGTGCGCCACCTCGCTCAGCGATACGCTGTCGGGGTCGAACCCGCTAGGTACGCCTGAGGGCGCGCTCACGTGTTGGATTGAGGCGCTCGGTGACCGCGCCGACTTCGTCGAACTGCACCTGCCCCCTGCGTTTGCGGACACGCGACCGTTTGCCTGGGCTGGGTGGGACGTGACCCCACGCCACACCTACGCGGGCGCCTCGGACTGGGGCGGCACGGTCCCGCCCTACGTGCGCAAGATGGTCCGGGAGAACCGCGCCACCCGCACCGATGGCTCGCCGCGCCCGAATGGCCTCGTGCTCCAGCGCGATGACAGCGCCACCGCGCTCGTTGCCGACTTCGTGACGCGGCCGTTTCGCAGGCAAGGGCGCGAGTTCGGGTTCGCGGAGGATCCCCTCGAACAGCTTGTCCGCGCCCACGTTGCGAGCGGACTAGGCCGCATTCTGGTCGCTGCGAAGCGCGATGGCACGCCGGTCGGCGCGGTTGCCACGACGGTCGACGACCTCGCAGGCTACTTCTGGGCCGGCAGCGCAGACCCTGGCGCGGGGATGCTCATGCTCATGGCCGCGACCGCCGACGCCCTCGCCGACGACGGTATCCCGACCATCGACCTCGTCGGTGGCAATCTGCAGACGGTCTCGTCCTTCAAGCGGCGGCTGGGCTTCCCGCTGGTCGCCTCGGCGCGCGTCGAGGTGGCACCGTCGCGGGCGCTACGTCTCCTCCGAGCGCTCCGGTGACGGAATCGGACCAGCCCGGAGGGTGGCGCGCACGCTCGCGAACGGCATGGGCACGGTCCTCGCTGCTCGCCCCGATCCTCACGCTCGTCGGCGGGACGGCAGCAGCGCAGGCGCTCGTGTTCGCCGCCCGGCCGGTCCTGACGCGGCTCTACACACCCGACGACTTCGGCGTGCTGACGGTCTTCACCACGCTCGTCTCGCTTGGGGCGACGGTCGCCTCGGGCGGCTACCGCTCGACGCTCCTCCTGCCTCGCTCCGACGACCGCGCTGCGGGCCTGTTCGTGCTCGCGCTCGGCTGCGCGACGGCGGTTTCGCTACTGAGTGCGCTCGTGCCGCTCGTTCCGGCGGGTCTCGCTCCGACCGTGCTCGCTGACCCCGTCGCGCGCATGGCCTTGGTGCTGTTTCCTGTAGCGCTCCTCGCCGCGGAGGCCGTGCAGACGCTGACCGTCTGGCATAGCCGCTTCGACCGGTTCCGCCTCGTCTCCACCCTGCGGGTCGTTCAGAGCGGCACGACGCTGGCCGTCCAGCTAGGCGTCGGGATCGCTCTCGCTGCGGGTGTCATCGCCGGGGGCGCGGGCTCCAGGCTTGCTGCGCTGGGCCTCGTGGGCGGCGTGGTGGTTGGCTTTCTCGTCGGCGCGCTCGTCGGCGGCGTCTGGCTGCTCACGCGCGACCGTGCCCGCTTCGGTGCCGTGTCGAGAGCGGGCGTCGTGCGCCTCGCCGGGCGCTACCAGCGCTTCCCTCGCTTCTCAGCACCGGCGGCCTTGCTCAACGTGGCGGCCACACGCGCGCCGGTCTTGCTGCTCGCGGTGTTCTTTGGCAGCGCCGTCGTCGGTCAGTTCGGTGTGGCCTTCGGCGCGCTGGCCTTGCCACTCGGCCTCGTCACAGGCGCTGTGGGCGAGGTGTTCTTCGTGCGCGCCGCCGATGCGCACCGGGCCGGGACGCTGCCGTCGCTGACGCGGACGGTGCTGCGCGGGATGTGGGCCGTGACGCTCTTCCCGAGCCTCGCGGTGTTGGTCGCTGGGCCGTCGCTATTCGCGTTCGTCTTCGGCGATGTGTGGGCGGAGGCCGGGCGCTACGCCCAACTCACCGCGCCGTGGGTGCTGCTCGCCGCCATCGCCGCGCCCATGACGGCCCTGTTCGATGTCCTCGAACGTCAGCGTGCCGACCTCGGCTTCAGCATCGTGATGTTCGTGGTGCTGACGGGGGCGATTACGACCGCTAGCCTCTCGCTCGATGCTGTGGGCACGGTGCTCGTCGCGGGCGTGTTCGGCGCGGTGCTACGGGTGGCGCACCTCGCCTGGATGCTGCACCTGGCCCGCGTCCCCTATCGCGGCGTCCTCACGGACGCTGGCGCCGCGCTCGTTCGCGCTATTCCTCTCGTAGCGCTCGTCGCGGTCGTCGAGTGGAGCGCGCTTGGACTGGCCTGGACATTTACGGCCACGGTCTTGGGAGGCCTCGTCACACTGGCACTGGGCAGACGAGCGCTTCGGAGTGCCCGGACACCTCGTAGCGAGCAGCTGGCCCACAAAAAAGGAGAGCACTCGGACGAGCACCCTCCTTCTTGAGTCGGAGCGGAGTCGCTACGGAAGCGACCGCTAGGACAGAATCGACTTAAACGTCGAGGGTAGGTCGCCGCGCTGGTTCGGGGCCTCGTTGACCTCGGGGCGCTCGGTGGCGCCATCGCCTTCAGCACCGGCTGCCTCAGCACTGGCCGCCTCGCCGCAGAACTTCTGGTAGGCTTGCGCGAGGTCCTGAGCGATGGCCGAGGCGCTGCGCCCTTCGATGTGGCGACGCTCGACGGCGAAGACGGGATCGCCGTCCACCAGCAAGAACATCGACGGGGAGGACGGCGGGATGCCCGCGAGGTGCTCGCGCAGGCGCGCCGTGGCGTCGAGGTCCTGCCCGGCGAAGACCGTTACCATGCGGTCCGGCTGCGGGATCGGGGCTTGGCTCACGAGCGCGACGGCAGGCCGGGCGTTGGCCGCGGCGCACCCGCACACCGAGTTGACGACGGCGAGGGTCGTGCCGTCTGGCGCATCGAAGAGCGCGTCCACCTCGTCGGCGGAGCGGAGTTCGTTGACGCCGAGGCGGGTCAGTTCTGCGCGCATCGGCGCGACGAGGGCTTCAGGGTAAGGCATGGGTAGGATCGGTCAGGGTTGGGGAAAGCTGGGGCTAGCGGCTCCGCTGGACATCGGCCATGATGGCACGGCCGTCGACCAGGTCCCACTCGCTCCCGGCGAGCGGGATGTAGCGGCGGCGGGCGGCCTCGGTCGTCTCGCGCAGCGCATCGGCGGTCGGCTCGGTCACGGCACGCGCCTGGTCTTCGAGCCACGTCGAGGCAGTGCGCGCTTGCTCGCCGATCCGTTCACGGGTGTCGGCCCCCGAGCGCGGGGCCAGCAGCATCCCAAAACAGAGACCGCTGGCGAAGGCGAGGCCGGCTACCACGAGCCGTTCGAGCCGGGAGGCGCGGGGGACGGGCGTGGGGCGGGAGAACCGGAGCATGCGGCAGCGTGGAGGTTAGAACAGGGAGCGTCGGCATGGTCGGGTTCAGGAATTCGCGCCAGTCCAGGGCGGTTCCGTAGCCAGTGGGCTCTGGGCGCGTCCCGGTATGATCTGTGCTTGTTTCGACAAGAATTGCCGTATCTTGCATCCACCTCACTCATTTCACATCTCCAATGACCCGACTGTACGCCGACCGGGCGTGCGTACACGTCGCCTCGCGGACGATGCGTTTCTGTGCGCTGCTGCTGGCCCTTGGGCTGTGGGCTGGCTGCGCAGGGAGCGCCCGTCTCGATGCGCCGCTGACGCCCCTCGTCCCCACCGCCGAGGCTCCGCACACAGAGGCCGAGACGGAAGTCCGCCTCCGCGCCACCGCCGACCGATGGCTGGGCGTGCCCTATAAATGGGGCGGCACCACCCGCAACGGCATCGACTGCTCGGCGTTCGTTCGTGCGCTCTACCAGGAGACGTTCAGCGTACCGCTCCCACGCACCACGCACACCCAGGTGCTTGTCGGTCAAGAGGTCGCCTGGGGCGAGTTCCAGACCGGCGACCTCATCTTCTTCAAGACCGGCCGCCGCCGCAACCACGTGGGCGTCTATCTCCGCGACGGTATGTTCGTGCACGCGTCCAGCAGCCAGGGCGTCACCGTCTCGTCACTCGAAGGGTACTACACCCGGAAGTACTGGACCGCGCGGCGCGTGCTGCCCCGCTTTGGGACGCTGCAGCCCGTCGTCGCCGAGGCGCCCGACGTCCCTGTGTCGCCCGTCCCCGTGCGCCCGACTTCGCCCGCTCTCCGCCCCGGATGGTAGCGTCACGCAGGCCCGCTGCCGAACCGGCGGGGCTTGCGGACGTATATTGAGAAGCAGTTCGCCGCATCCCGGTCTATCGGGGCGTGGCGTTCTTGTTTTTTGGTGCCCGACCGATCGCTGCGCCCTCGCTGCCGTCGCCGTCGGCTTGCTCCCCCGTCGCCAGCCACTCCCACACCCATGTCGAACACCGTCTATCTGACTCAGGAAGGCCTCGATGACCTGAAGGCCGAGCTACAGCGCGCCCGCACGGTCGAGCGTCAGGAAATCGCGCAGGCCATCGCGGAGGCGCGGGCCCAAGGTGACCTCTCAGAAAATGCGGAGTACGACGCCGCCAAAGAGGCGCAGGGCCACCTGGAAGCCCGCATTGTGCAGCTCGAGAACACGCTCGCCAACGCCCGCGTGGTGGACGAGAGCGACGTCGACACCTCGAAGGCGCGCATCCTCTCGAAGGTGCGCGTGAAGAACATCAAGGCGAAGGCCGAGGCCATCTACACGCTCGTCTCAGCACGCGAGGCCAACATGGCGCAGAAGAAAATTTCCGTCACCAGCCCCATCGGCAAGGCCTTACTCGGCACCGAAGTAGGTGACGTAGTGGAAGTGAAAGTGCCCGCGGGCAAGGTGCAGCTCGAAGTGCTCGACATCAGCCGGTAGTCGCGCCCCCCTGCTTTCACCCTGATGCCCGACGCCGCCGCCCCTCGCTCTGCTTCGCCGCTCCGGCGCTGGCTCGGACGCAGCGTCCGCCTGGTGGTGTGGCTCGTCGCGGGCTACTTCCTCGGCTGCACGCTCCTCATCGCCGCCTACCGCGTCATCGATCCGCCATTCACGACCGTGCACGTCGAGCGGTGGGTGGAGTCGTGGGGCAGTGACGGGGACTACGACTACCGCCGCGCCATCGTCCCGCTCGCGGAAATCTCGGATCAGTTGGAGCGTGCCGTCGTGGCGTCGGAGGACGCGCGGTTCTACCAGCACCACGGCTTCGACTGGGTGGAAATCGGCAAGGCCCGCGAGGAAGCCGCGCGCGGCGAACACCTGCGGGGGGCCTCGACGATCACCCAGCAGCTCGCGAAGAACCTATTCCTCACCACGGATCGGTCGTGGCTCCGCAAGGCGGCCGAGGTGCCGCTCGCCGTGGTCATCGAACTGCTGCTGCCCAAAGAGCGCATCCTGGAACTCTACCTCAACAGCATCGAGTGGGGCCCCGACGGGGTGTTCGGCGCGGAGGCTGCTGCGCAGGTGCACTACGGCTTGACGGCGGCGCAACTCTCGCGCAACCAGGCCGCGCGCCTGGCTGCTATCATCCCAGCACCGCAGACGCGCCAGCCTCACGCGGCCGACCGGACGGCGCAGTTCATCCTCCGCCGCATGTGGCAGCTGGGGTACTAGGAAGCCTGAAGCACACCAGCATGCCCTCCTCATGATCGACCTGCGCAGTGACACCGTGACGAAGCCTACGCCCGCGATGCGGGAGGCGATGGCCACCGCCGAGGTCGGCGACGACGTGTTTGGCGAGGACCCGACTGGGGCACGCTTGGAAGCACGCATAGCCGCGCTGCTGGACAAAGAGGCGGCTGTGTTCGTTCCGTCGGGCGTGATGGGCAACCAGATCGCGCTGCACCTCCACACGCGTCCGGCCGACGAGGTGATCGTGGCGGAACGCGGCCACATCTACCACTATGAGTCCGGAGCGCCCGCCGCGCTTTCCGGCGTACAGCTCAAGCCCGTCGGCGACGCGCGCGGCTACGTGGCACCGGACGACGTGACGGCGGCGGTGCGCGGCACCTACGACTGGGAGCCGCGCACCACCCTGCTCTGTCTCGAAAACACGGTCAACAAAGCCGGCGGCCGCGTCTTCCCGCTCGATCTACTCCGTGCCACGGCACAGACGGCACGCGGACACGACCTCGCCCTGCACCTCGACGGCGCCCGGCTGTGGAACGCCGTCGCTGCGACCGGCATCGCTGCGGCGACTTGGGCCGCGCCCTTCGACACGGTCAATGTGTGCCTCTCGAAAGGGCTAGGCGCGCCGGTCGGGTCGGTGCTGGCAGGCAGCGCCGCCGCTATTCGTGAGGCGCGGCGGATCCGCAAGCGGCTCGGCGGCGGCATGCGGCAGATCGGCCTCCTCGCCGCGGCCGGGCTCCACGCACTCGACCATCACCTCGGGGACCTCGCGCTCGACCATGCCCGTGCGCTGCGCCTGGCTGAAACGGTAGCCGCCCTCCCCAGCTTCGACATCGACCTGGCGACTGTCGAGACGAACATCGTCCTCTTCGACACGGTGCCCTGCGACGCTGCGACTGTCTTGGCAAAGCTGGAGGCGCGCGATGTCCACATGGTAGCGTTCGGCCCGCGCACCATCCGCGCCACGTTCCACCGGGACCTGAGCGACGCCGATGTGGTCCTGGCCTGCGACGCCCTGCAAGCCGTGGACCGCGCGCTAGCTGCCTGAGCGCTGGCTGGCTGAGCACCTGGGCCCCCGCAAGCGAGGGGACAAAATCGGCGCCGGGGTGAACCTTTCAGGAAGCCAGGCCTACCTACTGAACTCCGCACGTTCACCGCAGCCGCCTACCCACTCAGCCGCCCCCGCCATGCCGGACTGGTACGAGGTCTTCGACAACGAGCAGGCACTCGTGCAAACCCGCGAGCGTGTGGGCCAGCTGACCATCGGCACGTCGCTGCTGGCGGGCGCCGTGGTCTCGTTTGCGCCCCTCGTCGTGCTCCACTTCGACCACGGCCTGGTGTGGGCTGGCCTCATGGCAGCAGTCTTGGCCGCGGCCCTCGGGTGGGCTGCGCTGGACTACCTGCATCAGCGCTGCGTCGTGTGGTGCGTCAAGCTCTCGATGCAGCACGTCATCGGCTATGACTTCGCGCGGCGCACGCTGGAGCTCGATTGGACCAACGTGGCTCGTGTGGAACTGGACGCCGAAGGGCTGCTGCTGGTCGGCGAACCTAGCGAGAAGCCGCTCCCGACCGTGCTGAAGATTCCCCACTCCTACCCCGCCTTTGCCACGCTGAGCCACCGCATCGTCGAGTACGCCGAGGCCCACCACGTGCCCGTCCATGTGGACGGCCAGCCGCTCGAAACGCTGGACGTGGATTCGATCTTCGGCGTGCGCGACTAGGACTCAGCCGGTTCAGGCGGCGCCTCGCTTCGCTGCGATGGCTGCGCGGAGCGGTTCCAAGATGCGGTGCGGTTCAAACGGCTTCTGAATGTAGGCCTGGAAGCCTGCCGTGAGGAAGCGGTCGCGGTCGACCTCGTCGCCGTAGGCCGTCACGGCCATGGCGAACGCGTCTGCATAGCCGTCGAGGGATCGCGCAATACGCAGCACGTCGATGCCCGTCTCGCGCCCGCCGAGGTTGATGTCGAGCACGAGGGCATCGAAGGGATAGCGCGTGAGCGCATCCAGCGTGGCGCGCGGCGAGTCGACGGCCACCACGTCGAACTCGCGGGAGATGAGACGTTCGAGCAGGAGCCGGGTCTCTGGGTTGTCTTCCACCACCAGCACGCGGGGGCGCGGTGTTGCGTCCTCGGTGTCGGTCTCCTCAGCCACCGGTGGCTCGGCGACCGGCGGCTCTACCTCCACACCAGCAAACGCGTCGAGCGCGGTGTCGAGCGCCAGGTCCGTCGTGCGGGCTATCGGCGTAGCCACTTTGCGAGGCGGATGCTCTGAATAGGGCAGCTTCACACCGACAGGCAGCGTGACCTCCGTGCGCGCGTATGGCCTCCCTGTAGCCACCTGCTCTACATCGCTATCGATTGCGACTGAAGGGCCATGGAAGTCTTCTTTGGTATCTACACGCTGCTCGTCCTCGACTGCGGGCCTGTCGTCGGTGTTGGTAGGCTTTACGTCGGTGCTGCCAAGCCTCATGTCTATGTAGGTCGGCTCATCATCCGCGCCGGCAGGCTCCTCGTCGAACGGATCGAACAGCATGAGTGCGTTGGCCGCCGCCTCTAGAGACGCGTGCTGGCGATGCGGCATGCTTCGGAGCGGCTCCTCCTCCTGGCCCGCCTGTTCCGTCGGCGGTGCCTCGGCACCGAAGCGTAGGGCATCGCTAGTCTCAGGCTCGGCATCCATTGCGCTAGAAGCCGCCGTCGCCTCTTCAGGCAGCGGAGAGGGCGTCGTCTCCAGCACGGTATCCTTTGCCTTTTCGACCTCTAAGGGATCAGACTCCGACGTGGCTGACGCTGCCACGACTGGCTGTAGAATTTCACGCTCAGGAGCGGTGACCCCCGGCGCAGAGCCCACGGTTTTCCGGATCTGGGACGCTTGGCCGTGCTGCTCTTCGACAGGCACCGGCTGCTCTTCGACAGACACAGGGGGAGCTGCTGGAACGGCGGTGTGCGCCGCAGCCTGTCCATCCTCCGCGTCCGTTGTTCGCTCGATGAGCGGCACGTCGAGACGGAGGTAGTACGAAGCGTTTGCGGTGGCTTCGCGGTGCAGCCGTCCACCCATAAGCGCGAGCAGCCGCTCGGCCACGAGGCCGTTTAGCGGGCTCGTCAGCGCGTGGTCCGGCATGGGCGCCGCCCCGGGTTGGGGGATCGCTTCACTCCGGAAGGCGAGGCTTACCATGCCGGCTCTCTCGTCGGTGCGCACGCGGAGCGTACCGGCCGGAGCCTCCTTGATCGCCATCGAGACGACGTAGTGCAGCACACGGCTGAGCGCATGGGCATCCTGGTGCACGATAGGGCGGGCGGTGCCGCGCTGCGCTTTGATGGTGAGCCCCTTCCGCGCCGCGAGCGGGCTGAGCACATCGAAGACGCGTCCCACCGCCTCGTGGAAGTCCAAGTCTGCACGCACCAGATCGACTTCCCCGGCTTCGATGCGGGCAAGGTCCACCATCAGGTTCAGCGACGACGACAGCGCGCGCCCCTGCTCGGCGATGGCTTGGGCAACCTGGAGCCGGTCGTTGTCCCGGAGCGGACCGGGCTGGCTGAGACGTTGCGCCTGGTCAACAATGGCTGCGATCGGGGCGCGCAGCGACTCGCTGAGCGCCGGCAGCACGCTGGTGCTGGCTCGATGCCGTGCCTGGGCAAGCGCATGTTCAGCCCGGCGGAGTGCGGCGCGGTCCGGGTCAATGTCGATCAACACGGCGAGGACTTCTGCGCGGCCGTCGACCTCGCGGCGTACGACGGCCTGGCGCACCCACCTCGCCTCGCCGCGCGGCGTCACGAGGCGGTGGTCAAACCGAGTCGGAGCGCCTAGTCCGAGTTCGTTTATCGCCGCCCGAACGCCTCCGGCGTCGTTGGGATGGACGGCGGCCAGCACGTCGTCGAACGAGAGCGCCCGCGCTGAAGCTGCGCCGAGCAGCCTCCGAAACGACTTCGTAGCCCATGCGATAGTCCACGTGCCCTCATCACTGCATTCCATACCGTAGGCTGCCACGGTGGCCAGCCCTACGAGCGCCTTCAGCGGCAGCGGAGCCTCTGACATCACCTGCTCTGACGGCTCCAACCCCTTGTCGAAGGCAGGGCCCTTATCGAAGGTAGGGGTCGTCGCTCTCGCCCCATCCATCTTGGCAGAGTCGAGCGCTGCCTTCGACAAGGGGGGCCGCTGCACGCCAGAGTCGGCGAGGGTGATGGCCACATGGTGGGCCAGCAGCCCGCCACGCTGGCGCGCATGGAGTCCGAACGACTGCGGCGTCTCGTAGAACGCCCACACGGCGCCGACGGGCTGGTTGCGGTGCCAAATCGGTAGGATGAGGGCCGCCTGGTGGCGCGCGTGCGTGAACAGCGGGCGGAGCGTTTCGGGGAGCCGCGCGATCGATTTTTGGCCAAGCTGGGGCACGGCAGACGCAAGGCGTGGCACTTCATAGTCGTGCCAGCGCTTGGCATCGGACAGCAACGCATAGAGCGGCGCCTCGAAGGCGCGCGAGGCACCACCGAGCACGAGCTGGCCTGATTCGTCCATCCGCACGACGGCAACGCGCTCCGCGCCGAGGATCTGCTCGGCCGCGATCACTGCTGCCGCACAGACATCGGCGGGCGTGTCTGCGCGGTCTGCTGCCTCGGCGTAGGCGAGAAGCGCCGACACCAGCGACTGGTCCGAGGACTCTGGCTGAGGCTTGGGGGTGCCTTCGTGTTCTGCTTCTGCTGCGCTGTCTTCCCCGGCCGACTCAGTCAGAGTACCCTCGACGAAGAGGACGCGCCCATCAGCGCCGCGCACCGGTGTTGCCGATGGACCGAGACGGAGCGCCGCGGGCCGGTCCCACCGCAGCAACAAGTCGGGCAGGGTTGCACCGGCAGGCAACGGGGCCTCGGCGAGCGCGGCAGCGCGCAGCGCGCTGAGTACGCGCCGGGTAGTATCGTCGGCGTCCGGGACGACCAGAACGGGAAGGGCGTCTGACATGGCGGGCAGGCAGATGGCGGAGTAGACCGTCTCACCCTCAAAGCCGGTGCCAAGCATCCAGGCACGCTCCAGATGCGGTCAACGTTGTTTTCTGTCGCCTCAGGATTACGAACTTACCTCTCCATCCCATCGCCGCAGGCCAAGGCTTTCTATGAACCCGTCCACGCTGTTTGCTCTCGCCCTGCTGCGCCTCGACGGGGTCGGGCGGGTGACGACGCACCGCCTCCTGCAGCACTTCCCAACGTGGGAGGCGCTGCTCGACACCCCGCGCGAGCAGGTGCTCGTCCGGCTCAAGGGCGTCGCAAAGGCCGAGGCGCTCGTCACCCGTCTCTTCGACGAGGACGCCATGGCGCCGGTGCTCGACGAGGTACGGACAGCGCTCCAGATCCACGCGGGGCGGCACGTTCGCGTCTGGACGCCGGCCGCGCCAGGCTGGCCCGCCGGTCTCGACCTGCTTCCTCGGGCGGAACGTCCCGTAACGCTCTACAGCTACGGCACCTCGGCGCTCCTACAGCAGCCGACCGTCGCCGTGCTGGGACGCGCTGGGCTCTCGGGCCCCGCCTTCGAGGCCGCGCAGGCGCTGGTGCGACACCTGATCAGCGCTGGGCTGCCCGTGGTTGCCGGCGCCGCCGATGGCTTCGACGTGGTGATGCACAAGCTGTGCTACACCCAGCGCCACCCGTCGGTCGTGGTGGCGGCGAGCGGGCTAGCCAAGCTACCCACCTCGATCCGGCCCCACGCGAGTGCCGTCGTGGGGGCTGGCGGGCTCGTCTGCGCGCCGTTCGACATGCACCACGGTCCGTTCGCACACGACGATCGCGAACGTGCGCTCACGCAGGCCGCCCTGGCGGCAGCCGTGGTAGTCGTGGAGCCACAGGCCGACACCCCCGAGCACAAGGCCCTCGCTTGGGCGCTCGACGCCGACCGTCCGGTGTTTGCCATTGCGGGCACCGACACCAAGGCGCTCTCAGAGCGCGTCCATCGCCTCGACCGGCCCGTCGATTTCGACTGGGTGGTGGCTGCGGCCCGAACCAGCAACGAGGCCCCACTGTCCGACGACTCGCCGTCCGACGACCCGCCAGCGCTCCCGTCGAAAAACTAGCTCCTCACGCCTACCCTCCCGCGTCCCTCTCCCCTCCACTCTGTGCTCCCCCGCCTTCTTTTTGTGTTCCTCGACGGCGTCGGCCTCGGCCCGGCGACGGACGCCAACCCCCTCGCCACCAACGACCTGCCCGCGTTCGCCCGCCTCGCGGGTGGACACGCCTGGACCGACGCAGCGCCGGTGCTGACCGCGCCGCGCCACCTCTTCCGGCCTATCGACGCCAACCTGGGCGTGGAGGGGCTACCCCAGAGTGGCACCGGGCAGGCCTCGCTGTTCACCGGCGTCAACTGCGCGGAGCGGGCCGGGCGGCACTACGGCCCCTATCCCCACTCCACCTCAAAGCCAGTCCTCAAGGAGCGCAACCTATTCGCCCAGCTCCATGCTGCCCTCGGCACGGACCAGCCGGTCGACGCGACGTGCGCCTTCGCCAACGCCTACCCGTCGCGGTTCTTCGAGGTGATGCGCCAGCGCAAGCGGTGGACCGTCACGTCGTATTGCTGCTATGCCTCGGGCGTCCGCTTGCGCCGCGCCGCCGACCTCGAACGCCGCCGCGCGCTGTTCGCCGACCTCACCGGGGCCTCGTGGCCCGGCGCCGCACTCCCGGTCCGCTCCGAGGCGGAGGCCGCGGCCGATCTGCTCGCGCTCGCCGCCCGCCGCCACGTCACGCTCTTCGAGTTCTGGCTCACCGACAAGGTCGGCCACGCGCAGGACCCAGGCACCGCAGCTACGCTCCTCGCCGGCCTCGACCGGTTCCTCGGAGCGCTCCTCGACGGCCTGGCCAACGACGTGACGCTCGTCCTGTCCAGCGACCATGGTAACATCGAGGATCTGGCTACGAAGAGCCACACGCGCCATCCGGTCCCGCTCCTCGCCGTCGGGCCAGGCGCCGCGGCGCTCGCCGAGGTCGAGGACGTGTGCGGCGTGGTGCCTAGCTTAGTACGCTGGTTTGGAACGCATCGCGTAAGCTGAACCGCCTCCCAGCGCATCTCTTCGGCCCCCGCCGCCCTAGTTCCCTCCGTCGCTCTCCATCTTCCCTGCCGCCCGTCCTATGAAACCCCACGTCTTCGTCCTTTTCGGTGCCACCGGCGACCTCACTCAGCGGAAGCTGCTCCCCGCGCTCTACCACATGAGCTGCCAGGACGGCCACGCTGCCGCCGAGGCTCCGTTCGTCGTGCTGGGCGTTGGGCGCTCAGGCTGGGACGACGACCGGCTCCACAATGCGGCCCTGAGCGCGCTCGAAGGCGCTGGCATCGACCAGGCGGAGCGTGAGGCGTGGGCGGCAGACCGCTTCGCCTACGCGCAAGTCGACGCCTACGACGAACTCGGTCCCGTTTTCGAGCGCGCCGACGCAATCCTGGACGAGCGAGGCTGGGCCGACAACCTCACGTTCTACCTCGCGCTGCCGCCGAGCGTCTACCCGAACGTGATCGAGGCGCTCGGGGCCCGCAGCGACGAGGCGGAGGGGTGGACCCGGCTCGTCGTCGAGAAGCCCTTTGGGTACGACCTCGACACGGCGAAGGAGCTCAACGAACTCGTCCACGACCACTTCTCGGAGGACCAGGTCTACCGCATCGACCACTTCCTCGGCAAGGAGACCGTGCAGAACGTGCTCGTCTTCCGCTTCGCCAACGCGCTCTTCGAGCCACTCTGGAACCGCGACCACGTCGAGCGGATCGAGATCACCGTCGCGGAGACGCTCGGCGTGGAGGACCGCGCCGGGTTCTACGACCAGACGGGCGCGCTGCGCGACATGGTGCAGAACCACCTCACGCAGCTCTTCTGCTTCGCCGCGATGGAGGCGCCCGCCGCCTTCGACGCGCACTCGATCCGCGAGGAGAAGCTGAAGGTGCTCCGCTCCACGCTCCCCATCGACCCGCGCTCGGTCGTCTTCGGGCAGTATGTCGCCGCCAACGGGGACGACGGCTACACGGACAAAGAGGCCATCTCCGAAGACTCCAACACGGAGACGTTCGTGGCGCTGCGTCTCGACGTGGCGAACTGGCGCTGGCAGGGCGTCCCGTTTTTCCTGCGAACCGGCAAGCGGATGCCGAGCCGCTACACCGAGATCTCAGTCTTCTACCGCCGCCCCCCAGTCCGGCTCTTCGAAGCGGGCGGGCACGCCTGCCGCCTCTCGAACAACGTGCTCCGCATCCGCCTCCAACCCGACGAGGGCTTCTCGCTCGCCTTCGAGGTCAAGGGCCCCGGCGAGCGGTTCTTCACCACCTCGCAGACGCTCGCGTTCTCCTACGGCGACGCGTTCGGCAACCTCCCCGACGCCTACCAGACGCTCCTCCACGACATCGCCGAGGGCGACCAGACGCACTTCGTGCACGCCGCCGAGGTGGAGGCCGCCTGGGAGCTGTTCACGCCGCTCCTCAACGGCTCACTGACGTCGCAGCCCTACGACTCGGGCACGATGGGGCCGCCCAGCGCCCAGCGTATGTTCTACGGCGACGACGTCTGAGACCGCTCGCAATCGCCTCCATTCATTTGCTGCTATGACCTACCACATCGAGCGCGTCGCGGGCTTTCATTTTCGAGGCACCAACGAGGCCGGCCACGTTGTTGAGATGGACGGGGCGAGCGAGGGCGCGCAGGCCGCGAGCCCGATGCAGTTGCTCGCGATGGCGATGGGCGCCTGTAGCGGCATCGACATCGTGGACATCCTCGAAAAGGGCCGCCAGCCCATCGCCTCCTTCGCCGCCGACGTGAACGCCGCGCGCGAGAAGAAGGGCACCTACTCGGAATTTACCGCGCTCCACGTGCACTATGTCCTCACGGGCGACCTCGACGCGATGAAGGTCGTGCGTGCGGTGAAGCTGAGCCTGGAGAAGTACTGCTCCGTCTCGAAGCTGCTCGAAAAGACGGCCACGATCACGGCCTCATGCGAGGTCAACAGCGAGCGTCACGAGGTCGACCTAGCCAACACCTAAACACAAATACCTCAGGTATTTCAACGGTGACACAGAGGTGTCACCACAAGGCGGGATGTTGCCCCTGCGGGCGTCGCCCATCAGGCGGCGAGTCAACTCTCACCAATATTCCCTGAGGTGTTTCCATGTCCATGTCCTCCGTCCAGCCCATCCCTGAAGGCGTCAGCGTCGTCGCGCCGCACCTCGTCGTGAAGGGGGCCGATCGCGCTCTCGCGTTCTACACCGAAGTCTTCGGCGCCACCGAACTGATGCGCATGCCGGGGCCCGACGGGCGCCTGATGCACGCTGCGTTTGAGATCGGCGGCGCGCAGGTGTTCCTGGCCGACGACTTCCCCGAGTACGGCAGCAAGTCCGCGCCGGACCCGGCACGGGGTACGGCTTCGGTAGCCCTACACGTCTACGTCGAGGACGTGGACGCTACGTTCGCCAAGGCGCTCGATCTCGGTGCGCGCATGCTGATGCCGGTCGAGGACCAGTTCTGGGGCGACCGCTACGGCAAGCTCATCGACCCATTCGGGCACGTGTGGGAGGTTGCCACCCACGTCCGCGAGGTCACGCCGGAGCAGATGCAGGAAGCCCTGGCCGCAATGGCGTAGGCGCCGGAAGGCCATCGACCGCCGAAATCGACGGCGCTGCTGGAAACCGCTTGTGCGGGCCCCCGGCAGCGCCGTTTTTTCGGGGTGCTCCCCCGTTCGCCCACCACCCGCTCCCATGCGCCTCGTAGTCTTCGTCCTCGTGCTCCCGCTGCTCCTCGTCGGGTGCAAGAAGCAGGAGCGGCTCGTCCGCACGCTTGGCGTCGAGGATGTGGCACCGCTCACCGAACTCAACCTTGCGGAAGTGATCCTCGACGTGACGTTCACCGAGACGGTCAGCGAGCGCGCGTTCGTGTTCCTGAAGTCCGACGCCGAGATCCGCGTGGACGCGAACGTGACGTACAAGTACTTCCTCGACTTCCGCAACGACGGCTACAGCATGGCGCTCATCCCAACCGACAGCCCCAACGATGGGCAGAGGGAGAGCGCGCAGGTGCTCCGCTTCGACGCGCCACCGATCCGGGTGCAGAAGCCCATCGTGAACAGCTCCGAGGTGACCTACCCGCGACGCGGGCTGCTCGTCAACGAAGAGGCCGAGGCCGTCGAGATCCTGGAGTACCTCACCGAGCGGCTGGAGGACTTCGGCGAGGACAAGCTCGAAACGGACCCCGCCGTGCAACAAGAGTGCGAAGCATCGCTGAAGGGCTACCTCCAGGGCATCATGCAGCAGACTGGCATCGAGATTGCCGACGTGATCGTCACGTTCGGGCAGGTGGATGTGTGATTTCCGATCGGCGATGTACGATGGATGATGTACAGGATTCCTACTCGCAAATTCCACATCGAAAATCAAAAATCCTTTCGGCTGAATCGCCAGAACGCGATCCCGTAGCACACCGCGCCGAAGCCGAGTGACGAGAGGAACGGGTACCACGTCGGGATCTCCTGGCGCAGCGTGAAGCGGCCGACGATGCCGGTCACCTCGGGAAACTTCGGGAGCACGTGGTAGGCCGCGAGGTAGACTTCGCGGAAGCCGGGCGACAGGACCGGCGCGAGTTGGGAGTGCGCGCCGAGCGGCAGCGACGCGAAGAGCACGCCGTAGGTCACGATCAGCGCGAGCGCCGTGGAGCCCGAGATCACACTCACGAGCGTCGTGACGCTGTACATCGTCACGAACATGCCAAACACGATGCCGATGGTGAGCAGGAAGCGCGGGTTCCAGATCTCGCTCTTAAACGCCATCACGATCCACACCATCACGAAGAGGTAGGCGAAGAGCACCAGCATCGCGCCCCAGACGCCGAGCACGCGCCCGCCGAGGACCTGCGTGCGGCTGAGCGGCTTCGAGAGCGTGAGGTCGATCTGGCCGCGCTCCATGAGGCTGGTCACGAGCGCGCCTGTGGCGAAGAGGGCGAGCAGGATGCCGAGCCAGTAGGCCCCGCCCGCCACGCCCGTCTCGACGACGATCACGACCTGCTGCAGCGCCGAAAAGCCCGCCAACTCCTGTGGCCCACCCCCCTCCATCGACACGGTGCCGCCCGCGACCCGCATCCCGGCGAGCGTGCCGTCCACCACGTCGAGGTTGAGCAGCGAAGCCAGCAGCACCCAGAGCACCGTCGCCACGCCGAAGAGCCCGACGACGATCCACTTGGCGCGCAACTCGCGCAGGGTGAGTAGGAGAAGTCCAATCATGAGTGTTGCGGTGTCGCCGTGAGGCCGTTTTGCGGTGGATGAGGGCGATATCGGTAGTCATTCCAGAGGGCACGGCCGCACAGCAACACCGCCGCACAGCAGCACTCATCCACCTCGTCACTCCGTCACGACTTCGATGAAATAGTCCTCCAGGGATTGCTTGAGGGGCTGCACGGCTTCGATCTCGACGCCGGCGGCGCGGAGGCGGTCGAGAAGCGCGTTGAGGTGCGCGCGGTCGTCCACGTGGAGGACGTACGTGGCTAGGTCGCTGGTGGGCGGCTCGTCGCTCGGATGGAGGACGCCACCGAGGTCGGTGCGGAGCGCGTCGGGCAGCGGCGTGGCACGGAGGCGGAAGCGGCGGGCTTGCGTGGTGAGATCCTCCACGGTGCCGAGGCGGGCCAGCGTGCCGTCTTTGAGGATGGCGACCTGCGTGCAGACCTGCTCGACCTCGCTGAGCAGGTGCGAGTTGAGGAAGATGGTCATGCCCTCGGCGCGCAATTCGAGCATGAGGTCGCGGATCTCGCGCCGCCCGACCGGATCGACGCCGTCGGTGGGCTCGTCGAGGAAGAGCAACGTGGGCTCGTGGAGGAGCGCCTGCGCGATGCCGAGGCGCTGCATCATGCCCTTCGAGAACGTCTTGATCCGGCGGTCGGCAGCCTTTGTGAGGCGGACGCGGGCGAGCAACTCGTCAGCGCGCATCGAGCGAGCAGCGGTGTCGCTTAGGCCCGACATGCGGCCGTAGAGGTCCATCGCCTGGCGCGCGGTGAGGTAGTCCGGGAAGCGGTGGTTCTCGGGGAGGAAACCCACCGCTCGGCGTGCCTCAGCGTCGTCGATGGCGCGGCCCATCAGCGTGGCGCTCCCCGCCGTCGGGTGTGCGATGCCAAGGAGCAGCTTCACGAGCGTCGTCTTGCCCGCGCCGTTGGGGCCGAGCAAGCCGAAGATGCTGCCCACGGACACGGAGAGGTCGAGCGGCTTGAGCGCCTCGACGCGCGTGCCGAAGCGGCTGCCGTAGGTCTTGGCGAGGCCGAGGGTCTCGATGGCGGCAGGAGTCACGCGGGCGGGGTCGTGGGGTGGAACAGGAACCGGGCGGCCCGAACCTACGAGCGCCCCGCCATATGGATGCGCCTCGGCCGTTGACCTACGCTTGGCTGGGTGCGTTCTTGGAGCCTCTCGCCTTCCAGCCGAAACCGTGGCCGCTCGTCTCATCCTCTCGTTATCTCTGCTCCTGACAGCACCAGGCGTGCTGGCCCAGGCCTGCGCTGGCGACGTGACGCTGACCTCGCAGGCGGAGATCGACGCCTTTGCTTGCGCGGAGGTCGAGGGCACCCTCACCATCGAGGACGGCACAACGCCACTTCAGAGTCTCGCTGGGCTCCGGGGGCTGGAGCGGATCGGCGGGGCGCTCTCGATCAAGGACACCGAGGCGCTCACGAGCCTCGACGGTCTCGACAACCTCACCGAAATCGGGCGGTTCGCCGCGATCGTCCGTAACGAGGCCCTTGCCAACATCGAGGGACTGGGCGCGCTCCTGCGGGTCGGCCGGTCGCTGACGATCCAGGACAACAGCGCACTACTGAGCTTGCGCGGCCTGGATGCCCTCGCTAGCATCGGCGTGAGCCTCGCGGTCCGCAACAACGACCGACTCACCAACTTTGATAGCCTAGGCGGCCTTGAAGCCATCGGCGGCGGCCTCTTCATCGAAGACAACGACCGGCTGGCTACGCTCGACGGCTTCGCGGCCCCGTCAAGCATCGGGTCGAGCGTGCTCATCGCGGGCAACCCGGCGCTGACGAACCTCGACGGGCTGCGCGGTCTCGCGGCGGTCGGGCGTACGCTCGTCATCAGCGACAACGACGCGCTCGTCAGCCTCGCGGGCCTCGGCGACCTCGCCACCGTCGCCTTCACACTCACCATCGCGGGCAACGCGGCCCTGACGAGCCTCGACGGCTTGGAGCGGCTCGTCTCGGTCGTCCGGAACATCGACCTCCGAGCCAACGCCGTGCTCGCCGAGGTTGACGCGCTGCAGGCCGTCGCCTCGATCGGCAACGACCTTCTCGTGACCGCCAACCCTCTGCTGGACGGCTGTGCGCGCGGGCTCGGACCGATCCTCAGCGGGGAAGGCCTGCTGGGTACGACCGACATCCGGGACAACGCCACCGGCTGCAACAGCGTCGACGAGATCTTGGCGCGCTACACCGGCAACGAGGGCAGCGCCCCGGACCGCCGTACGCGTTTCACCGCGGCCTATCCCTCCCCGGCTTCGGGCTCTGTCACGCTCGCCTACACAGTCGCCCGTCCGACCATGGCCGCCCTCGACGTATTCGACGCGCTCGGACGCCATGTCGCCAGCCTCGCTCAGGGACCACACCGCGCGGGGCTACACGAACACGTTTGGTCAGGCCGCGCACTTCCGGCAGGAGTGTACGTCGTGCACCTCCGGACCGATGGCGCAGTACGAACGACCAGGGTTGTGCTTGTGCGCTGATCGCGTGCGCTCCCTCGGCTCCGCACGCGATCCTCACCGGCGCTTTGCACAGCCGACGTGCAATTGGCTGGTCGGCACACTACATTAGACCCAGTCTAGATAAAGTGCTCCGACCGCATGTCCTGCTTCGACACCTTCTGCAAGGCCTGCCCCGCCTCCCTGACGCTCACCGAGCGCCCGAGCGCGGCGACCTCCTACAAGTATCTCCTCTGTGGAAAGGGCTGTGTGCTGGGCGTGCTCTTCGAAGACTCGGTGGCGGTCTACTTCGAGTGGGTGACCGAAGACGAGGCCGTGGTGGACTATCCTCCGCCCGTCCGCTACAAGTCGTGGCCCAAGGCGATGGTGGCGGGCTATATCCGTCGGGGCGTCTGGGAAGCCGAACCCGTCCGCCCGCTGCCCACGGCCTAGCACGACGCAGGCCAGAACGACGGAAGCGGCAGCAAGCGCAAAGCCTGCTGCCGCCTCTGTTTTTTGTCGCCGTAGAGAGCCGAGGGGATGCTTACGGGTAGCGCTGGCGCATCTCCGCGACGACGCCTGCGAAGCGCTCGACGTCTACGAGCCAGTTGGCCGAGCGGCCTTGGAGGATCTCTTCCATCGGGAGGAAGCGCTCGGCCGGCCCAGCGACGATGATGCCGACGATCTGCCAGCCCGCCTTCGGGAAGTAGCCGAGCACGGGACCACCGGACGCGCCGGGCGTGGTGTCGCCGTCGTGCGCAACTACGGTGCGGTCGCCGCCCATGCGGCCGTAAAACTGCGTGCCCCAGTCGGCGCCCATGCGCTCGCCGTCGTACCAGTCGCCGGAGTAGCCCACGGCGGCGAACTCAGGGGCCGACTTGCCCGCGACGGGCACCATCCACTCGTCCTCGATCGACCGGAGGCCGAAGTAGCCGAGTTCGTTGCCGAGCGGCTTGTCGAGGATGCTGATCGCGAAGTCCTCCGAATTGGCCGTGCGCGGCGGGACGGCCTCGGCGTAGGTCGAGACGACGGTCGCGTAGGTGTCGAGCGGCGTGCCGCCCTGGTCGTAGAGCGGGACGAAGATGGCGTTGGTGAGGCCGCCGTCGGGCTTGCGGCCGTAGCAGTGCGCGGCCGTGAGGATGTGGCGCGGCCCAACGAGCGCCGCGGTGCAGGTGCCGCCCTCGGTGATGAGTCGGCCGATGCGGCTGTAGGGTGCCGCGAACTCAGGGATACCGCGGTCGTCGCGCCCGAAGATGGCGCGGCTCGACTGCTTCTCGATGTCAAGGTCGAGGTCGACCGGCCCAAGGTCGCTCTCCATGCCCCCGTAGGTTGCCTCGGATGGATCGCCCTCCGCGGCGAAGCCGGGCAGATCGACGTCGGTCATGCGCTCGACATCCAGCGTGATGAATTCGACACCGGACACATCTTCGGTACCCTCGGCGAAGAGGGCCGCGCGCTGGGCTCGGTACGTCTCGAGCGCCGCGCGGTCCTCGATGGTTGGGCGCTCGCCCTGCCATGCGCCGAGGGTGTCGGGGAGGCTCGCCATCGGGTCCACGTTGTCGGTGGTCAGCGAAGGGGTGCCGCACGCCGCCCACAGGGTCAGCGCTGCGAGCAAGGCAAGGGGAGAAAATCGCTTCATGGTCGGAAGGGGAAGTCCAAAGGGGTGGAACAGCGCGAAAGGTACCACGCTCGTCAAGAAACGCAGGGCCTCGCCTGGTTGGTGCAACCATCGCCTCCCCAGTTCCGGGGATACGAGCGGTGCGGCGGACGAAGCAAACTGACTTCGGCAGCCGCGCCAAGAACCGCTCCGCTCTTCCCTCTTCAGTTTCTCCTCGCCACTCCTCCCCCATTCACCAGTCCCTATTCACTGGTCGCCTCGGTAAACGCTTCGGCCTCGGCCTGCATGCGGCGGAGGATGTTGAACAGGCCGCCCTGGCGCGTGGCGGTAAGCGCTTCAGTGAGGCCAGAGTCCTTCAGAAAGCTCGGGTCGAGGGCAACGATCTGGCGCGGCGGCAAGCCGTCGAGGCCGCGCACCAGGAGCGCCACCATGCCCTTGACGATCTGGGCGTCGGCGAAGCCGTGGTAGCGCATGGCGTCGGTGTCGGCGTCGTAGTCGGCGTGGAGGTAGACGAGCGACGTGCAGCCGCGCACGCGGTGCCGCTCGTCCTGAGCGTCGTCGGGGTAGGTGCCGAGGCGGTCGGCGTAGTCGAGGAGCAGCATCGTGCGCGTGAGCTTGTCGAGCGACGCACTCTCTTCGACGAAGGTGGCGAGATCGGGGGGAAGCATGCGAATGTGGGGGTGTGTGGGAGTGCGGAGGCGTGGGAAGGCTACCGGCTCGTCATTTGCCGAGACTCGATACGTCTACGTCGAGGGTGCCCTGGTAGACGGTTTCGGCGGGGCCACTGAGGGTGAGGTCTCGGATGCCGCTGTGCTCCGAGGCGCCGCCGCGTTGAAAGGTGACCTGAAGAGTGCCACCTGGCATCGCGACGTTGATCCAGGTCGCCTGGACGCGCCGGGTCAGGTGCGAGGCGACTGCCGCTGCAAGGGCGCCCGTCCCGCAGGCGAGCGTCTCGCCCTCGACGCCCTTCTCGAACGTCCGCACGCGCACGTTGCCCACTTTCGCCCGCGCGGTTTTTTCGCTCACCTCCACGAAGTTGGCGTTGGCCCCAGCGGGGGCGAACGCCGGGTCGCGACGAATCATAGCTCCGAGCGTAGCAATGTCTACCGCGCCGAGGTCGTCCACGAAGACGACCGCGTGGTCGGTGCCCGTCCAGACGTAGACGACCTCGGTGCCATCAGCGAGGGTGCGGCGGCCGTAGTCGCGCGGCGGCGGCACGTGGAGGCGCACGGCCGCATCGACGCGCTCGGGGACCGCAGCGGTGTAGCGCCCCGCGTCGGAGTCGAAGGTGAGCGTGGCGGTGCCTTCGCCTTCCCCGATGCCAGCGCTGCGGGCGAAGCGGGCGAGACAGCGTGCGCCGTTGCCGCACATCCGCGCCCACGAGCCGTCGGCGTTGACGTAGCGCATGTGGTAGTCGGCCCCCTCCTCGTCCGGCGCGTTGAGCGCGAGGAGGCCGTCCGCCCCGACGCCTGTGCGCCGGGGGCAGTACCGCTGCGCGAGTGCCACCAACTCGTCGTCCGAGAAGAACAGAAACCGGTTGTCGAGCACGACGAAGTCGTTGCCCGCGCCGTTCATCTTGGTGAAGGGGACGACGAGGTTGGGCATGAGTGGGACGTGGGACGTGGGACGTGGGACGTGGGACGTGGGACGTGGGACGTGGGAAAAGGTGTCTGCACGTTCGTCGCGGGTCAAGTCAACGCGTCGAACTCGGCGTTTCTCCGTGCCCCGGTCGCTCCAGGTTCATCCTCACAAACTCTCACACACCCACACGCCAGCGTCCCCGTACCTTCACCGTCCGCATTCTTAACGACCTGCTCTCTCCCCGGTTTTGGCCGACCGCACCCTTTCCATCGACGGCGTCGAGCCGCTGCTGCTCTTCGGCTTCAACGACGTCTACCTCCGCAAGATCGAATCCGCCTTCGGCGACGCGCGCATCGTGGCGCGCGGCAACCAGGTGATGCTCCAGGGCGATGCCGCCATACTCGACCGCATCGAGCGCGTGATCGGCGAGCTGACGATGGTGCTCAACCGCAACGGCACCCTCACCGAGCGCGACGTGGACACCGTCCTCGACCTGAGCACGCTCGGCCAGGGCGTCCAGCGCGCCGACCACTCCGACGTTATCCTCTACACGCCCGCTGGCGGCGTCGTGAAGGCCAAGACGCCCAACCAGGCGAAGCTCGTCCAGCTCGCCCGCTCGCACGACATCGTCTTCGCCGTCGGTCCCGCCGGCACGGGCAAGACCTACACGGCCGTTGCGCTGGCCGTCTCGGCACTGCGGTCGCGACAGGTCAAGCGCATCGTGCTCAGCCGCCCGGCCGTTGAGGCGGGCGAGAGCCTCGGCTTCCTCCCCGGCGACTTCCGCGACAAAATCGACCCCTACCTGCGCCCGCTCTATGACGCGCTTGAGGAGATGATTCCGCGCGAGAAGCTGCGCGCGCACACCGACCAGAACACCGTCGAGATCGTGCCTCTCGCCTACATGCGCGGGCGCACGCTCTCCAACGCATTCGTCATCCTGGACGAGGCGCAGAACGCGACCACGAGCCAGATGAAGATGTTTCTTACGCGCCTCGGCGTCGGCAGCCGCGCCATCGTCACGGGCGACGCCACGCAGACCGACCTCCCCCGCCGCGGCGACTCTGGGCTCATCGAGGCCACCCGCATCCTGCGCGGCGTGGACGGCATCGGCTTCTTGCAGTTCGACAAGGGCGACGTGGTCCGCCACAAGCTCGTCAAGGACATCATCGACGCCTACGAACGCGACAGTGAGGATAGATGATTTTTGATGGACGATTTTCGATGGCTCTGGTCTAAGCTCTGCTCTTCAAATCGAAAATCACAAATCCAGAATCATCAATGAATTACGGTGAGCTCGAGATCCACGCGCTGCCGGAGGGGCGCTTCACCGTCGGCGTGGACAAGGTCTTCGTCCCGTATGCCGACGGCGACCCGCCGCGCCCGGGCACGCTGTTCGTCTCGGTCTCGCCGTTCCTCGTGCAGACGCCCAGCGAGGTGCTGCTTTTGGACACGGGCCTCGGCGAGTACGCCACCGGTCGTGGCACCGACTTCCTCCTCGACGGCCTCGCTCACCACGGAGTTACCCGGGAGGCTGTCACCAAGGTCTTGCTGTCGCACCTCCACTTCGATCACGCGGGCGGCTGCGTGGCGACCGTGATGGGCGAAGCCACGCCCACGTTTCCCAACGCCGAGTACGTCGTTCAGGCTGGCGAACTGTCCGCGCCCTACGGCGACCTCTCCGACGCGGCGCGCGACCGCATCGTGACGGCGCTCGACCGTGAGGGCCAACTCGTGACCGTTGAGGGCGATGGTTGGCTGACCGACGAGATCGAGCACGCCCACACGGGCGGGCACTCACGTGACCACCAGCTTTTTCGGCTCCACACGGCCGGGCGCACCGTCCTCTTCGGCGGCGATGTGCTCCCGACGCCCGGCCAGGTGACACGCCGCTTCCAGGCGAAGTACGACCACGACGGCGCCGCCTCGCAGGCGTGGCGCACGCAGCTCGCCCGCGAAGCCGCGGACGGCGGCCACCTCGCGCTCTTCTACCACTCGACCGACACGCTCGCGGGCTTCATCGACGACGCCTCGGGCGGCCTCCGCGTCGAGGCCGTGGCTGTGTGACGGCCATAGGCGCTAGGCCTCGCCGTCAGTACGTTCCAGCGCAGGCTGCATTCATCGCCGTGCCTGCACCCTTTCGCTTCCCATCGCACCGCTCTCCTCCTTCTGATGCGCTCTCGGCTCCGCGACGAATGGCTGTGGCTCCGCACGACCGTCCAGCGCATCGACGCGCAGACGGCGGTGGTGCTCACGGTGTGCGTCGCGCTCGTGTTTCTGCAGCTCGACTTCGGGGGGCGGCGCTTCTTCCGCGAAACCATTGCGCCCGCGCTCGACATCGACCCGTACGGCATCGGGGCGTGGGCGTGGTGGTTCGGCATCCAGGGGGTGACCGGCTTCGTGCTCCCGGTAGCGCTGCTGATGCTCGTCTTCAAGCAGCGCCTCACGGACATCGGACTGGGCCTCGGCGACTGGAAGCTCGCGGGCACGATTGCGCTCATCTACGCGCCCATCGTGACCATCGGGACGTGGGTGCTCTCCAACGACCAGGCGTTTCAGGACAAGTATCCCCACTTCGACAACGCGCAGGTCGACTGGGGGCTGTTCCTCGCCTACGAGCTGCTGTACCTGTTCTACTGGATCGGCTGGGAGTACCTCTGGCGCGGGTTCGTGCTCTTCGGCACAGCGCGGACGTTCGGCTTCATGGCCGTGTTCGTGCAGATGGTGCCGTTTGCGCTCCTGCACGCCGATAAACCACCTGCCGAAGCCTACCTCTCGATCCTCGGCGGCATCGCGTTGGGCGCGCTCTGCTGGCGCTGCCGCTCGTTTTGGATCGCGGTGCCGATCCACAGCTTCCAGATGCTCGCGCTCGACTTCTGGTGCACGCTGCGCTTCCGCACGGGCGTCGACGGCATCGGCCCCGGCGCGCTGTGGGAGACGTTCCGGACGTGGCTTGGCGGCTGATTGCAGACGACTTGGACGGTATGTAGGGGTAGCCCTGACGCCATTTGGAATCGCGTTAGACTGTGGCGTATCAAGGCGTAGGTATCCCTTCACAGCCTAGTAGTCCCCATGCGCGCTGTTCGCTTCCTGCTCGCCGCTTTCCTGGCGCCCGCCAGCGTCGCGCAGTTCGTACCGCCTCCGGTTCCTGACCCTGGCGACCTCACCCTCACCATCGAGACGGACAAGGACACCTATGCCTACGGCGAGACGATCATCGTGACCACACGGGTTCGCAACGTGTCCGACGACCGGGTCTACCTGGGATGCCCCGGCTTCGAGTGCGTGAGCCCGCCGCTTCGCTTCGACGAGGTCGACAACTCCTTGCCGATCTGCGTCACGATGTGCGATGGCGACTATGCCATCCTTGGCCCTGGTCGGGAGATGGTCCACACCTACGACATCGTCCCCGCGGAGCATTTCCTTCCCTACGCCGAGAGCGAGACGCATACGCTGTCAGCGACGTACAGCAACGGGCTGGAGGCCGCCGTTGAGATCAACGCCCCTCAGTTTGAGGAAGGGCGTATTTGGGTACGCTATGCCGAAGAACAGGCGTCGGCGATCGAGACCATCAGAGTGACCCTGAGCGCGACGGTGCTATCCAGCAGGTTTCTCGCGGGAGGCGGCGTGATTCCTCCTCGGTTCGAAGAGCAATGGGCGGTCGAGGGATTCTCCGGGGAGCAAGCCGTCGAACTGTTCGCCGACGATCCCGCTTTCGCAGGCTCCGACTCGTACGGTCTTGAGGTCGTCCTCCGCGAGATCGACTACCTCAACGTCACCGTCGCCAATGAGGCCGAAACCGTCCCGGTCGGCACGGCGCTGACCGCGGCTCCCAACCCCTTCTCGACGCAGACGACGCTGTCCCTCACGCTCCCCGCTGCCCTCGACGTGGAAGCCGTGGCCTACGACGTGCTCGGGCGGCGCGTGGCGGTGCTGCACGAGGGCGTGCTCGCAGCAGGCACGCACGCGCTCACGTTCGAGGCGGCGCGGCTCCCGGCAGGCGTCTACGTCGTCCGCGTGCTCGGCGACGACCTCGCTCTCACCCGGCGCGTCACGCTGGCTCGGTAGCTCGCGGACCTCCATCGGAATGCAATGCAAGTGACGATCTAGACGTATCTCGGCGGCTAGTCTGGACGAGTTGAACGGTATGTAGGCGCGACCCTGACGCTATTTGGAATTACGTTAGACCTTGGCGTATCAAGGGATAGTGTTTTCACCTATGTCTGGTTATTGCCATGCGCGTTGTCGTCGCTGTCCTCCTTCTGCTGTGCCCCCTCTCGCTGGTGGCTCAGAGTCCGATCCAAGAGCGATTCTTTACGGACAAAAGCACCTACGAGTACGGCGAGGCGATTACGGTCTACTACCACCGCTATAACCCGAGCGACGACTCGCTGACGTACACCAACGACGGCTCGTGCGAACCCTTCCGCGAGTTCGACGGGCTTGAAGCCCGGTCCTATTGCCTCCCCATGTCCTTTGAAGGGATGCTCGGTCCCAACGCAGGCACAGAGTCAGCCTTCGTCATCGAGCCATCGCTGCAAGGGTTTCCGGCTTCGGACGGCACCACCCACACGATCACCGTCCGCGGCGAGTTCGTGACCCAGACGCTCACGATCAACGCCCCGCAGTATCTCGGCGGCTTGCTCAGCGTGGACCTCGCCGACGGAGCCAGCCCTGGCGAGGTCGAGGCGATCCGAGAGGCTCTCAACGTCACCGACGTGACCATCTCCTCGCCGAACACCAGTGCAGGCACCTACTGGCAGATCGAGGGCGTGACGCCGGAACAAGCCGTAGCTGAATACGGAGACAACCCGCTTTTCGACTGGTTCGAGGCGACCCGCCCGCAGCCCAATGAGTTGTGGAGTCTTCGCAAGCTCGTCGAAGTCGACGACGATGTCGTGGTCACGGCCGCCCTGGAAGGAGGCGAGCGCGGCGGCTTTTTGTTCCAGGAGGACGCGACGCTCACGCTCTCGGTTGCGCTGACGAACCACACCGATGCGCCCCTACGCCTCGCGTACCCGGGCGGCCTTGAAGCGACCTACGAGTTGCTCACGGTTGGCCCCGACCCCGAGCGCGTCAGCGGTATCGACTGCTACTGCTTCGGAGTCACCGAGACGCACGACCGCGACGTGCAGCCTAGCGAGCGCGTTGCCTGGCCCGAAGGCGAGAACGATGCGCGCTGTTTCTCCTACGTCCCTCGGGAATGCGGCGTCGGTGAAGGCGACTACATCCTCAACGCCTACGCCACCGACTACTATGCACCGGTCTCGTTCTTCGTGCGGGTCGTCCCCGCCGTCGCGAATGAGCCCGACGACACACCGGTCGGCACGGCGCTGACCGCGGCTCCCAACCCCTTCTCGACGCAGACGACGCTGTCCCTCACGCTCCCCGCTGCCCTCGACGTGGAAGCCGTGGCCTACGACGTGCTCGGGCGGCGCGTGGCGGTGCTGCACGAGGGCGTGCTCGCAGCAGGCACGCACGCGCTCACGTTCGAGGCGGCGCGGCTCCCGGCAGGCGTCTACGTCGTCCGCGTGCTCGGCGACGACCTTGCCCTCACCCGACGCGTCACGCTGGCGCGATAGGCCTGCTAAAAAAATGTGTCCGTTCGGACGACCAACGCGTAACGAAAGGGCTATGCAGAAATCGGACGGTAGCGATTAGCTTACTGCTTTGCACTGTCCGTGCTAACCCTCTCATCTCTACCCCATACCATGCGTCGTCTCACGCCTCTTCTCGTCGTCGTCCTGCTCGCCGTGACCGCCACGGGCTGCTACCACGCCCGCGTTGAAACCGGCCTCACCCCAGGCTCGCAAGTCATCGACAAGCCCTGGGCCATGGGCTTCATCTACGGCCTCGTTCCGCCTGAAACCGTCGATGCGAGCTCGCAATGCAGCGGCGGCGTCGCCATCGTGGAAACCCAGCTCAGCTTCCTCAACCAGGTTGTGAGCGCCCTCACGTTCGGCATCGTGACGCCGATGCACATCACGGTGACGTGCGCCTCGGGCAGCGCCTCGGCAGGCACCACCGAGACGGAAGTGGCCGTCGCGCGCGACGCCGAGCCCGAAGCCATCCTCGAAGCGATGGAGTTGGCGTCGAGCCTCGCCGTCACCCAGGCCGAGCCAGTGCGGGTCCGCTTCTACTAGGCCTTGGACCCGTCGACCAGACGACGCGGGCGGTTCCTTCGGGGGCCGTCCGCGTTGCATTCACGCCGCCGCCGTACGTGTCTCCGTCAGAACAGCGTCGGGTTGCGCAGCTGTGCCTGGAGCGTCTCGATGAGGCGGCGGTTGGCGCGGGGAAACGCGTAGTCGTCGAGGCTGCTCACGGCGACCCACTGGAGCGGCTGGCCCTCGCGCCCCTCCGGCGTGCCGCGTATGAGGCGGCAGCGGAACGCATGCAGCGTGATCTTGAAGTGCGAGTAGGCATGGTCGATGCGCGCCACCGGCTCCGTGACTGCGACCTCGATGCCAAGCTCCTCGCGGAGTTCGCGCGCGCAGGTGTCGGCCAGCGTCTCGCCGTCTTCGTGCTTGCCGCCGGGAAACTCCCACAGCCCGCCGAGCATGGCGTCCTCAGGACGCTTCTGGATGAGCACCCGACCCTCGTCGTCGTAGACCACGCCGACTGCGATGTCGTAGTGCGGTACCGGCTTTTTCTTTGCTGCGACCGGATAGCGCGTGGGATTGCCCTCGGCGAAGGCTGCACAGGCCGAGCGCAGCGAGCACCCCGGACACTGCGGCGTCGCGGGGGTGCAGACCGTCGCGCCGAGTTCCATAACGGCCTCGTTGAAGGCACCGGGCTGCTCGACCGGAAGCAGATCGTTGGCGAGCCGACGGAGCGCTTTTGTGACCGGGCTGCGTTTGACATCGTCATCGATAGCGAAGACGCGGGTGAGCACACGGATCACGTTGCCGTCGAGGACGGCCAGCGGGACGCCGTAGGCGAGCGAGAGCACCGCTGCCGCCGTGTAGGGGCCAATGCCAGGGAGCGCCGAGATCGCCGCCTCGGTGTCGGGTACGCGCCCGTCGTGCTCCTCGACTATCTGCTTCGCAGCCCGGTGGAGGTTGCGCGCGCGCGAGTAGTAACCGAGCCCTTCCCATTGCTTCAGGACATCGTCGAGGTCGGCCTCGGCGAGGGCGTCGACGGTTGGGAAGGTCGTAGTGAAGCGCTCGAAGTAGGGGGTTGCTTGGTCCACGCGCGTCTGCTGGAGCATGATCTCCGAGAGCCAGACGCGGTAAGGGTCGCGGCGGCCGTGCTCGTCCTCGGCGCGCCACGGCATGGGGCGGCGCACGCGCTCGAACCAGTCCAGCAGCGGTCCGCGGAAGGCGTCCCGGTGGCGCGGTTCGACATGGGCGACGTAGTCGAACGTGGGGCGCTTAGCCATCACCTGCAACGCTCGTGGCTCCCGCGTCGCCGCCGTCGGGCTCCTCGTCCAGGTTGAGGAAGACGACCAGCGTGTCGGTGTAGCCGCCGACGGAGCGCTGGAAGTCGAAGCGGAGCGTGCCGCGCTGGGTGGGTAGCGTCTGTGCGAACAGCGCACCGTCCACGACCCAACTGAGCGCTGGCGCACTGAGCGCCCGGTAGACGATGAGGTTGTCCTCAGCCTCGCGCGGGAGCGCCTCGACCCACGCCTCGCCGGGCGTGACGGCATAGCGCAGCGTGTCGGGGAGCCGCAGCCGGAAGGTGCCGTCGGTGGTGCGCGTGCCGGTCTCTGGCAGCGTCTCCAGGCCAGGCGCGCCCTCGGAACCGGGCGGGACCACCCTGGGTTGCGGCGGCGGCGCAGTGACCTCCTCGGAGGACCCGCACGCGCCGATGAGCGGCACGAGCACGCACGCGGCGATCAGGACGAGCCTGCGCGGGAGCACAAAATGAAGCACAGCAAACAGCGACGGTGGAGGCGGGCGCGGGCAAGATACGCCCGCCCTAGTCCAGCTCACGATGTGCGTTCCCTCGCCCTCTCGCTCACCGTGCTGAGCCTCTCGCTGCTGGCGACGGCGCCGGTACGCGCGCAGGAAACCTCGGCAGACACGACGCGCCAAACCTCAACGTCGTGGTCGCTCGTCGCCGATGGCAGCGCGGTCGCCTGGACCCCGCCGCGGTCGCTGCCACTCGACTCGGTGGCTGTGCGGGCGCTGCGTCACCTGCAACGCGGGGGCTACTACCTCGCCCGCGTCGACTCGGCGCTCGTGGACAAGGACATCGGCACGCTCTACGCCACACGCGGGCCTCGCGTCGATGTGGGCCGCCTCGACTTCGTCGGCGTCACCGCGCTCGACGAGAACCGCGCACGTGTCGACTTCACGATGCGCCCCGGCACCGTTTTCGACGCCGCCCAGTTGGAGCGCGACCTCGACGGGCTGCTGACCGCCTACGAACGGGCGGGCTACCCGCTTGCGCAGGCACGCGTCGAGACGACCATCGTGACCGACAGCGCGGGGGTGCCCTCGCTCGCCGTCACCGTGCGCGTCGACGAGGGCCGCACGCTGCGTCTCGCGGCCGTAGAGGCTGTGCCGCAGGACACCGCAGTTGCGCGGGCGCGCACCTCCGGCCGCTTTGCCGCCCGCATCGCCGACCTCCGCCCTGGCGCACCGCTCCAGTCGTACGACCCCGCTGCGATCCGCGAGCGCCTCGAAGCGACGGACCTCTACGAAGCAGTCGGTGCCCCCTACCTCGTCCTCGCGGACCCAGCCTCACCGAACGCCGCCACGCTCCGCATCCCGGTCGAGGAGCGCCCGCCTGGCACGTTCGACCTCATCCTCGGCTACCTGCCTCCGACGGTCCCCGGCGAGTCCGGTCAGTTCGTCGGCAACGGGCTCCTGCAACTCGTGAACGTCTTCGGCGGGGGGCGGCTCTTCAGCCTCCGACTGGTGCGCAACCCCGGCCTCGTCTCGTCGGTCGATGTGCGCGCGGCCGATCCGTTTGTGGCGGGCCTCCCGCTGCGCATCGAGGCGTCGTTTGAGGGACGCGGGCAAGACTCGACGTTTGCACGGCAGCGCTATGGGCTGGAGATCGGCTACCAATTCGCGCCCGGCCTGAGCGTCTTTGGCGCGTTCACGCGGGAGAACACCGACCCGGGCCCCGCTGGGCGACGGCTCGGGCTCGACGGCCTGCCCCTCGTGCCCGCTGCTGACGCGACGTTCGCCGGCATCGGGCTACGCTATCGCCGCATCGACCGTGCGGTGAACCCGCGGCGCGGCCTCGTCGTGGAGGCGATCATTGAGCAGGGTCGCAAGACACGGCGCTTCCCCGGAGCTTCGGACTCTGTCGCCCAGGCGTTCGCGACGAGCCTCCCGCAGCAGCGCCTGGTGGCTGACGCCCGTGTGTTTGTCCCGACGTTTGCCCGGCAGGTCTTCGTCACAGGCGGCGACATCGCGGTGCTGCTGAGCGACGTCTACGACACGGCCGAACTGTTCCGCTACGGCGGGGCGCGCTCGCTGCGCGGCTATGACGAAGAGCGGTTCTTCGGCAACGTCGTCGCCCGCGCCGTCTTCGAGTACCGCTACCAGCTCGACCGCACCTCGTTTGCGTTCGTCTTTACCGACGTCGGCTACGTCGCCACGCCGGAAATCGTCGGGCGGCCCGCGATGACCAACCCCGATGACCCGACGCGCATCGAGGCGCAGCGTGGCATCGAGCCCGGGTTTGGGTTTGGGATCCAGCAGCGCACGCCGCTCGGCTTGCTCACGTTCTCGTACGCGCTCAACCCCGAGGACGGAGCCACGCAGGGCAAGGTCCACGCCGGGCTCGTGGTTGGCCTGTAGCCTCGTTGCCTAGCTGGGCTATCGTACGGTGCCGATCACGACGGGCTGCTCGCCCAGCGTCTCCAGCACGCGTCGCGCGGCGGAGAGCTTGGCTTCCGGCACGACGGCCACGAGGCCGAGGCCGCAGTTGAACGTCCGCCGCATGTCGTCCTCGGGCACGCCGCCGAGGTCTTGGATGAGCCGGAAGAGCGCGGGGCGCTCCCACGCGGCCCAGTCCACATCGAGCGTACGCCCGTCCGGGAGGATGCGGCGGGTGTTGCCTTCGAGGCCGCCGCCCGTCACGTGCGCGAGCCCGCTCACCGCGTCCGCGTCGATGAGTGCCTGGCAGGCGCGCAGGTAGGAGCGGTGCACCCGCAGCAGCGCCGCGCCGACGGTGTCGCCGCCGAGCGCCTCGGGCGCGTCGTGCACGTCGTACTTACCGAAGAGCACCTTGCGCGCGAGCGAGTAGCCGTTGGTGTGCAGGCCCGTCGAGGGCAGGCCGAGCAGCACGTCGCCCTCCTGGATGGCCTCGCCGTTCACGATCTGGCTCCGCTCGACCACGCCAACGATGCACCCTGCGAGGTCATATTCCCCTTCGCGGTAGAGGTCCGGCATTTCCGCCGTTTCGCCGCCGATGAGCGCGCAGCCGTTCTCCTTGCACGCCGTGGCGAAACCCGACACGATCTGCTCCGCCACGGCAGGGTCGAGCCTGCCAACGGAGAAGTAGTCGAGGAAGAACAGCGGGCGGGCGCCGCAGACGGCGATGTCATTGACGCAGTGGTTGACGAGGTCCTGCCCGACGGTGCTGTGGCGCCCGGTACGAAACGCTACCTTCAGTTTCGTTCCGACCCCGTCCACCGAGGAAACCAGCACGGGCTCCCGATAGGCAGACGGGTCGAGCGAGAAAAAGCCGCCGAACGCGCCGATGTCGGTCAATACGCCCGGTGTGAAGGTCTGGCGCACGAGCGGCTTGATTCTTCGGACGGTTTCGTCGCCCGCGTCGATGTCGACCCCGGCGTCACGGTAGGTGGTCATGAGGAGAAAATGATGGGGCTCGCGGACCAGAGCGCCGGTCCGGCACGTTGCTTGACTGTTGCCTGGGCAAGATACAGGTGGGTGGCAGTGTCCGACCCCCGCGTTGGGGCCTGTGGCCTCCGGGACCAGCCGTCTGAATCGTGCAGTGCCGACCAAAAGGGCTTTTCTGTGCCTCCGGGTACGAAAATCTCTCCACCGCCAGTCGCTTGCACCGCCTATCTTCTCCTCCCGCACACCACAACCACCACAGCCATGTTCGGACTCCTCGTCCTCTTCTTCGGCATAATGCCGATGGCGCTTGGCATGTACGCGTGGACGGTGCTCAACCAGGGTGGGCCGTCCCAGTCAGACGACCCGCCGCCGCCGCCGACTCCACGCCAACCGCGTCCTGTGCTTCCGACGGCACCTCGCCACGCGCTAGACCGGGCCCCCGCGCCTCGCATGCGCGCACGCACGCCTGCGCGTCGCCGCGTCTTCTAACGCATGCCCGGTAGCCAACCCAAACGCCCTGCTCTGATCGGAGCCGGGCGTTTTTTATTGGAAGCGTTTCCCTTTCGGAGTGCCTCTTGGAGGGGTAGTGGGCCGTGCGGGATTTGAACCCGCAACCTGCCGATTATGAGTCGGATGCTCTAACCGTTGAGCTAACGGCCCGGTTTCGAAAGATATCGACGAACACGGGTGTTGGCGCCTTCATTCTTGTGCGAAGACGCCATGGCTGCCGCGTGAAGCCTCGACGATTGCCTTCGGCCAGATGACAGTTCCGTGAAGCCGTGGACGAGGCGCGGAACCACCGGAGCGGCGCAGGGTGAGAGCGTCGTTTTCGGAGCGAGATCAAATCCGCCTTATGTCTCGCGGAACCAATATTTTACCCACCTACGCAGGAGACACGGCGCCACCACCTTACCGCTGTCAATCCCGCACACGCATGGGAACTCCCACCCCGTCACTTGTCGCTGCAGCCGTTGACGCTCAGACCGGCGTAACCTCGCGCCTGCTAGCCCTTGCTGGTGATGCGCGCGACCACGGCTCCCCGTCGGCTTTTCAGGCGGTCGTAGCTGCCGAGCGCTGCGGCCTGCGAGATGTGCTCCACCACACGGCGACAGCCCGCACGGCGGCGCTCTCGCTCGCACAGCACGAGCGCCTCGATGCCATGGCTTCAGAGTTGCACGCGCTCAACTCTGCACTCGACGCTGTACTGGAAGCCTCGGGGCGCTGCCTCGTCGACGCGGACACGCAGCCCAGCGCGCCGCCCTACCAGTCCGATCGGGTGGAGCGTCCCCGTCTTTGGCTTTGGCGCCGTCCTACGCCTCCGCCTGCACAGGCCAGCCCGGCACCCTCGCCGCTCTCCTGGGGCGCGGCCGTCACTCATCTCCTCACAGCCCTCGACGAGCAGGTCGACCGGCTGCAAACGCTGGCGAGTGGCCAACCCGACCAAGCACCATCGCGCCTTCTTGCCGACGACGTGTCCTCAGTCCTTGCTCGCCACCGTGACATGCTCCGAGCAGAGACTCGGCGGTGCGCGGCCTGAGTCGGTCCGGTCGTAGGCATCGAGGAATCCACGGCGCACCCGCCTCGTATTTTGGGCAACCTGTCCCCCACACCTCCGCCGTTCGTGCTCGTCTCTGCCTGCCGCCCCCGATTTGCACCGGCCACGCTGGTCCTGCTCGTCCTCGCCGGACTTCTGCTCGGCTGTGGCGGGGGCAGCACTGTCGCTGACGATAACCCCGCGGCGTCGCAAGATCCGAACCTGCCGCGCACGAACTACTACGAGATCCGCACCGAATATGGACGACTGGTGGTCCGGCTCTTCGACGAGACGCCGGGCCATCGGGACAACTTCAAGCGGCTCGTGCAGCAGCGGTTTTACGACGGGACGACCTTCCACCGTGTTGTAGACGGCTTCCTCATCCAGGGAGGCGACCCCAACTCGAAGGATCAGAACCTCACCAACGACGGCCAAGGCGGCCCAGGTTATACCATCGCCTCGGAGATCCGCGACGACCTCACCCACCGGCGTGGCATCCTTGCCGCCGCCCGGCCTGGCGACGGGCAGGACCCACGTCGACGCTCGTCGGGAAGCCAGTTCTACATTGTCCAAGGCGATGCGTCCTCCCTGGACGGGCTCCATACCGTCTTCGGCGAATTGATGGAGGGGTTTTCCGTGTTGGACCGCATCGCCAGCCTACCCACTCGTCGCAACGAGCGGCGTCCGGCTCCCGTCTGGCTTGCTGACCAGCCGCCGATCCCGGTCTACATGCAGGTCCGACCGATCGAAAACTACCGAGGAGCAGGCTCCCGCTAGCCGCCGAAGAACCTAGGGGGGCCGTCGTTAATCGACCGGTGCCAGCCGGGACGGCTCCTTCACACAAAACATCGCGCCCCACTTGCCTAGCGACGGCGCGGACGCTATATCTTCGGGCATGAATCACCATCGTCCCTTGTTTGCGTCGGTGCTCTTAGCAGTTGTCCTGCTGGGCGGCACGCTGGCACCGGCTGTGCACTGGGCGAGCCACGGGCTAGAGGGGCATGGCGGGGCCACGCATGCCGCGCTCCACCACTGCCCGCATGATCACGGTCCAAATATCATAGACGCGAGCGTCGCTGAGCACCGTGGTTCATGCTTGGACTGCGCCTACCTCCAGAAGGTGCATGGCGCCGAGGCAACTACGCAGCCCTTCTACGCTATAGTTATCGGGCTGGAGCAATCCGTGCCCGTTCCCGAAGCCCCGGCGACCGAGGCCGACGTTGTTGTTCCAGGGGAGCGAGGTCCCCCGCAGGTAGGCTGATCCGCCGACGTACCTCCTGACCCGACCCGGGCGCTCGCACAGACGCCTAGGAACGGGCTGGGGCCACGTCAGCTAGCGCGCCTCCCCGTTGCATTGCTGCAGTCTGCTGCATAGCAGGTGGCGTAGTGGCGCGCACACTGCCTCTCCGCACTTCGTGCTCACCGCACAAGCAGCCGGAAGGGGCACCTTATGGTCTACAGCTTGCCCGCCCGTGCTCGACTGGCTCATTGTCGGGGGCGGCGTCCACGGCACCCACCTCTCGCTTGCGCTCACAGCCCGCCTTGGCTGGCCACGCGAGCGAGTCCGGGTGCTCGATCCGCACCCCGCACCGCTTGCCGTCTGGGACCACCAGACGACCAACACGGGGATGGCCTTCCTCCGGTCGTCCTTCGTTCATCATCTCGGACTTGATCCGTTTGGCCTCAAGCGCTTCGCGAAGTCGCCGGAGGCTTCGGGCGTGGCGCGCTTTGCGCCGCCCTTCCGCCGCCCTTCCTACGCACTGTTCCAGGCGTATGTAGCAGCCGTCGTGGAGGCACATGCCCTGGACACGCTCCGTGTTGAGGGGCGCGCGACGGGCTTGCAGCGGTTGAACGAGGGCTGGCGTGTTGAGACGGAAGACGGCGCGCTTGACGCGAGGCGCGTCGTGCTTGCCCTCGGAACAAGCGAGCAGCTGTGCTGGCCAGGATGGGCGCTGGACTTGCAAGAGCAAGGTGCGCGCGTGGACCACCTATTTGATCTTGATTTTTGTCGGGGTGCCGTCTCCGAAACGGAGCGCGTGACCGTAGTAGGAGGCGGCATCTCGGCAATGCAGGCAGCCGTCGCGCTGGCGCAACGCGGGCCGACCGTCTTGGTGGCCCGGCATGCGCCGCGCGTGGCGCAACTCGACGCAGACCCCGGCTGGCTCGGACCGAAGCGTATGACCCGCTTCCGGGCGGAGGTGTGCCCAGCCCGACGCCGCGCTACTATCGACGCCGCACGGCACCGTGGCTCGGCGCCCCCCGATGTGCTGCGCTCGTTTCGTTGGGCCGCCGACCGCCATGGGGTCCAACGCGTGACGGCCGATATCGAGGCGGCAAGACTCGACGCGCAGGGGGCGATTCGCCTCGACCTGCGGCACGCCGAACCGGCCCGCACCAGTCACACTGATTCCCGCCGACGAGCCACCCGCCAGGCGGTCACTGAGCGATCGGCAGGTTCATCGACCTGCACCGTGGACCGCGTCGTGCTGGCGACGGGCTTCGCAGCGGGACGCCCCGGTGGTGCCTGGCTGGATGCCGCGGTGGAACGCGAAGGGCTGCCCATTGCGCCGTGCGGATTTCCGCGCGTGGACGCATCCCTGGCATGGGCCTCGGGCCTCTATGCGACTGGTGCGCTCGCCGAACTCGAACTCGGACCAACGGCTCGCAACATCGCAGGCGCGCGCGCCGCGGCCAAACGACTTTCTGCGCCCTGAAGCACCTTGACGGGCCAATCTAGGCGCTCTGTCCTGTTTCCTGCAGACCCATGCGACTCTTCGTCCTCTCTCTCTTGCTTGCGACCGCTGCGAGCGCGCAGACCGGCACCCTTTCTGGCATCGTGACCGATGGCGAGACAGGCGAAGCGCTAGCAGGCGCTGCGGTCGTCGTAGCCGGGACTTCGCTCGGTGCAGCTACGAACCTCGACGGCCGGTATCGGATCGGAAGGGTGCCCGTAGGTCGGCAGACGCTTCGGTTCTCGTTCGTGGGCTTCACGCCGCGCGACACCACGATACATGTGCGCGCGGGCGCCACCGTCACGCTCAACCTCACGCTCGCTGCGCAGTCCGATGCCCTCAACGAGGTCGATATTGAAGGCTTCGCCGAAGCTGAAGAGATCCGCGAGAGCCCCTTCGCCGTGACCATCATCGATGGACAGCAGCTGGCCGGGCGCGGGCTCACCGTAGACGAGGCGATCAGCCGGGCGGTGGGCGTGCAAGTGCGCCGCTCCGGTGGGCTGGGGTCGCCCTCCGTGTTCTCGGTGCGCGGACTGGAAGGCCAGCGGGTCCAGATCTACGTCAACGGTAACGCGGCCGATGTTGCCGGGGACGCCTTCACGCTCGACAACATCCCACTCCAACTCGTTGAGCGGGTGGAGGTCTACAAGGGCGTCGTGCCCGCGCAGTTCGGCGGCGATGGCCTCGGCTCGGCCATCAACGTCGTCACGATTCATCCAGAGGGGGGCTACCTAGACGCGGGCTACACACTCGGCTCGTTCGGGCAGCAGCAGCTCTCGGTGACCGGCAAACGACCCTTGGGACTCGGCTTCGAGGCAGCGGCCTCGGTCAACGTGGACCGCGCAGACAACGACTTCATGATGGAGAACCCGTTCCAGCCGGGCCTCGTTGTGCGGCGCGACCACGACCAAATCCAGCGCGTGCTCGTGGGCGGTGCGCTGACGAACAGCCGAACGTGGTTCGACGAGGTCGGCGTCGAGGGGGCCATCATCGCTGAGAACCGCCAGGTCCAGGGCATCCAGACCAACATCCAGCACGCCGAGGCAGGATCGAGTCTCGGCGTGCTCATCCTGACCGGCGATCGCGAGGGGGCGATGGGCGGACGCCTCGCCCTGAGGACTGCGCTCATCGGAGCCTGGGCGCGCGGCGTGCTGGTGGACACCTCAGCGGTCCGGTATGGGTGGGACGGGACGCCGAGTCCAAGCCCCAACGGCCGCGGCGAGCTCGGCTTCTTCCCGTCGGACTCTGACAACCGGACGACCATCTACCGCTACCGCTTGGCCGCCGCGTACGAGGCCAGCCCGGTCCACACCTTCAACGTCACGAGCGTACTCGACTGGATAGCGTTCCGGCCCTCGAACCCAATCGCTAGCGAGTATGCCGGGCGCAACGTCGCCGACTTTCCCGGCGACCAAGCGGCAGCTGTGGTGGGGCTGTCACATGAGTGGCGGCCGCTCGGCAGGCGATTCGTAGCTGTGACAGGGGTCCGAGGCTATGCGTTCTCTGCCAGCGGCACGCCCTCGTCGCTCTTCAACCCGTCCGCGACCAACCCCGAGCGCGTTGAGAGCCAATCGATGGACGTGGGGGGCAGCCTCGCGCTTCGCTACCGATTCCGGGGCGGCGTGCTCGCCAAGGCGGCGGTGGAGCATGCACGGCGGCTTCCGTCCTCGACCGAACTCTTCGGCGACGGCCTCCTCGTCCAGGCCGCACCCTCGCTCAAGCCCGAGCGCGCGCTCAACGTCACGGTTGGGGCTCAACTCGACCGCACCTTCGCGGGGCGCCGCGTCCAGGTGGAGGTCGGGGCGTTCTGGCAGTCGATCCGGGACCTCATCCGCCTCGGAGCGGGGATCGGCGGGACGGCGACCCACACCAACCTCGGCGCTGCCCGCATCGCGGGCCTAGAAGCCGAGGTCCAGAGCGACGTGACCGACTGGCTCTTCGCCCGTGCTTACGCGACCTACCTGGACGCCCGCGACGTGCTGGAGACGGAGCCTGGGTCGTCGGTGCCGAGCGCGACCTATGGCCTCCGCATCCCCAACCTGCCCTACCTCTTCGGCGGCCTCCAGACCGAGGTCTACCGCAACGGCCTCGTCGGCCGCAACTCGCGCGCGAAGGCCTTCTACGAGGCGCAGTTCACCGGGGAATACTTCTACGCGTTCGAGGTGAGCAGTCGTCAGGAGCGGCGCATCCCCCGCACGCTCACCCACACGATCGGGGCCGAGGCGGCCTGGCTCGACAGCGGCATCACGGTCTCGGCGGAGGTCCAAAACCTGGCCGATGCCACTGTCCTGAACCAGTTCAACTTTCCCCTCCCGGGCCGGACGTTTCGGCTCAAACTCCGCTACACCCTCGTCGGCACTCGCTGACCCAAACACCGGCACCCGCCAGTCTCATTCACACACAGGCAACCCATGACTCGTTTCACTCCCACGGCGCTCGTCGCCATCCTGACGCTCGCGCTCGTCTTCTCGGCGTGCGACACCGCCGACTCCGTCGACCCTGACCCCGTGCCCGTCGTCCCGGACGTACTCCTCGTGACGACCGTGCCCGACCAGACCGGGCAGAGCGGCTCGTCGTTCGTCCAGACCATCTCGCTCGACCAGGGCAGCGCCACCCACGACGACGCCTTCGAACAGACGTTCTTCGTCTATGCCCACAGGTGGGGCAACGAGGTCATCGTCACGCAGAACATCGCGGGCGACGAGATGGTGCGCTACGTACGGGGCAGCGACGGCACACTGACCGAGGCGGGCCGGATGACGCTTCCGGCAGGCGGAGCCGGTTCCAACGTCGTCTGGGCGAGTGCGACGCGCGCCTACGTGAGCCTCCTATTCGCGGGACAACTCATCGTCTTTAACCCGCAGACGATGGAGGAAATCGATGTCATCGACCTGAATACGCTCGGGATTGCCCGCAACCCGACCAACGACGAGGATACCAACCCCGAGCCGGGCGTGATGGCCATTACGGGCGGTAAGCTCTACGTCGGGCTCCAGCAGTTCGTGGCGCCCTTTGCTTCCGCCAGTGGCGTCGACGTGGCGGTCTTCGACGCCGCGACGGGGGCCTACGAGCGCGTGATCCGCTCGGACGACTCGGCCAGTCCCGGTCGCTATGGGTTCAACCAAACGATGTTCGTCGACCAGAACGGCGACCTCTACGTCTATGGTATCGCCTCGTTCGGCTTCGCCCCCGATCAGAGCCCTGGCTTCCTCCGCATTAAGAACGGCGAGACCGAGTTCGACGACTACTTCCTCGATACGTCCACGATCTCGATGCCCGTTGAGGGGGGCGCGATCGGCACGCTCAACGGCATGGTCTACGGCGGCGATGGCTACGTCTACGGCACCGTTGAGGTGCTCGCCGGGCGCTCCAATCCTCCGAACTACCTGACCGATTTCAACTGGCAGCCGGTCCGGTTCAACCTCGCGCAGCAGACCGGTGAGATGCTCCCGCTCCCGGCCGGAAACGGGTTCTCGACGGCCGTGAGCCTCATGGACGGCCGCGTGCTGTTCGGGCTGAGCACGGAGACCGCCCGGGGGATCTACGCCTATGACATCGCAACGGAGACGGCCACCACCGAGCCCGTCGTCACACTGGCAGGCCAGCCTCAGGTTGTCCTCGCCTTCGACGACTGACTCTTGATCTAGCATTCGAACGGAGTTGGCTCGGCGGCATATGTGCTGCCGCTCCGTTCTCAACACACCACATCCAGACCGCCTCGTACGGAATGATCCTGCTCGAAGACGTACAGCATCGGTACGGTCAGGACGCCGTCCTAGACCTGCCCCACTTCAGCGTTGCCCAAGGCGAGCACCGGCTTGTGCTGGGCCTCTCGGGGAGCGGCAAGACGACACTCCTCCACATCTTGGCAGGCCTGCTGCGGCCCAGCAAAGGCCGCGTCGTCGTGGCCGGGGAAGAGCTGACGGCGCTCAAGGGCGATGCCCTCGACCGTTTTCGGGGGCGCAACATCGGCATCGTCTTCCAGCAGTTGCACCTCTTCCCGACGCTGACGGTGGAGCAGAACCTACTGCTCGCGCCCTACATGGCCGGCCTACCCCAAGACGCGAGCCGTGCCCGCGAGGTGCTCCGCAGCATAGACGTGGAGGAGAAAGCGGCGGCCTACCCCCACGAGCTGTCGGTGGGACAGCGGCAACGCGTCGCGATCGCGCGGGCGGTGATGAACCGGCCCCGCCTCCTGCTGGCCGACGAGCCCACGTCCAGCCTCGACGATGTCCGCGCCAGTCAGGTGCTCACCCTCCTGCGCGACCAGGCCGAGGCGCACGACGCCACCCTCCTCGTCGCCACCCACGACGCGCGCATCACAAGCGCCTTCAGCGACTACCTCGCCCTCGACGAGGCGTCCCACGACCATGCTACCAGCAAACCGTCGCAGCCATGAACCTCTTCAAACTCAGCGCCTCCTACCTACGGCAGCGCACCTTCAGCAGCGTCCTGAACGTGCTCATCCTCGCGCTCGGCATCGCCACAATCGTGGTTCTGCTCCTCGTGAGCGACCGCGTGGAGCAGAACCTCACGCGTAACGCGCAGGGCATCGACCTCGTGGTGGGCGCGAAGGGCAGCCCACTCCAACTCATCCTCTCGGCGGTCTATCACATCGACTCGCCGACGGGCAACATCCCCGTTGCCGAGGCGGAGGCGCTCATGGAGGACCCCATCGTTGCCGAGGCGATGCCGCTGGCTCTCGGAGACTCATACCGCGGCTATCGCATCGTAGGCACCACCCATGCCTACGCCGCGCACTACGGCGGCGAGGTCGATCGCGGAGCGTTGTGGTCAGGCACCCTGAAGGCAACCGTAGGGGCGGCCGTGGCACTCGAGGCCGGCCTCGACGTGGGCGATACGTTCTTCAGCGCCCACGGCCTGAGCGAAGGAGGGCACGCCCATGAGGAGTACCCCATCGAAGTAGTCGGCGTCTTTGCGGAGACCGGGACTGTCCTGGATCGCCTCATTCTGACGAGCATCGATACAGTCTGGGATGTGCATGGCGTGCACGACGAGGACCATGACCACGATGAGGACCATGACCACGATGAGGACCATGACCACGACGAGGACCATGCGCACGACGAGGACCATGCGCACGACGAGGACCATGCGCACGACGAGGACCATGCGCACGACGAGGACCATGCGCACGACGAATCAACCGAAGACGACGCGACACCAGTCTTGGCATCCAGCGCGTCTGGACCGCCCGGCTCGACAGGGCAGACGGCCTCGGCCCCTGCTCGCGAGTACACCGCGGTGCTCATCCGCTATGCCTCCCCGCTGGCAGCCGTCTCGTTCCCGCGCTATGTCAACACGCAGACCGACCTCCAAGCGGCCGCCCCGGCATTCGAGACGGCGCGGCTCTTCAACCTCCTCGGCGTGGGCATCGACGCGGTGCGTGCCTTTGGACTGATCCTAGTTCTCGTGGCCGTGCTGAGTGTCTTCGTGGCGCTCATCAACGCGCTCAAGGAGCGGCGCTACGACCTCGCGATGATGCGGGCGCTCGGGGCGCCACGTCGCCGGCTCATGGCCCACGTCCTGCTGGAAGGCCTGCTGCTGGCGAGCCTCGGCGCGTTCCTGGGGCTGGTGCTCGGCCATCTGGCTGCGGCCGCCCTGGGCGGCGCCGTGGAGCAGGCGCAGGGCATGGCGATCGGCGGCTTCTCCTTCGATCCGAGGGTCCTCCTCGTCGTGGCGCTGGCACTCGTGGCGGGCGTCGTGGCCGCGCTCATCCCAGCCTATCAGGCCTACCGCACCGACATCGCCCGCGTACTCGCTCAGGGCTAGCCCTTCCCCCAACGGCCACCGTTTCCTATGACCAAGCTGCTGTCCATCGTGCGCTCCGGGGGCTTCCTGGCCGTGATGGTGGTCCTCTCCATCAGCCTTGCCTTGTTCACGCTGAGCAAGACGCGGCTCGCTCCCGCATCGGTGGAGAGATCCTTTGCGTCGGGCAGCGTGAGTAGTGATCTGCAGAGCCTCATGGCCACACAGGCCGACGACGAGCTCTGGATTCTCCTGATGCAGGCCGGCTTCGAAGAGGTATCCACTCCAGAGGGCACGCTATGGAATCCCTTGTTTCCCCAAGACGTAGAGCGGCTCGACGAGACGGAGATCCGTCTCACCGGCTACATGATCCCGCTGGACTATGAGGAGAAGCAGACCGTCTTTCTCCTGAGTGCCTTTCCTGGCCACGGGTGCTTCTTCCACATGCCAGGCGGCCCGGAATCCATCATCGAGGTGCAGGCGACGCGCGGCGTGGCCTTCAGCTACGACCTCATCACGGTTGAGGGACGCTTGCAATTGCTCCGCGACGACCCCTACGGCCTGCTCTACCGCTTGGTCGACGCACAATACAGCTTAGGCGACGACTAGGCCTCGCGCTGAGACCTCACTCCCCCTGAAGACGCCCACCCCCTCGCAAACCCGCATGCCGACAGGCGCTACCTGAGCGCCGCCAAGCTTGAGTACCACCATGCTTGCACAACGAACCACGGACGCGATCATCGTTGGCGCCGGCCCGGCAGGCCTGGAGGCCGCGCTGGTGCTGGCGCGTGCGGGGCGCTCCGTCGTTGTGCTCGACGGTGGGCCCGGGCGCAATGCCCCCGCGGCGCACAGCTACAACGTGTTCACCCGCGACGGCACTTCGCCCGACGAGCTACGCCACATCGGACGGGCGCAAGCCCGGCACTACGGCGCGCGGTTCGTCGACGCCGAGGCCGTGACTGCGACCTCCGAGGCCACCGGCGTGCGGATCGAGCTCGCCGACGGCTCCGAGCTCACTGCGAAGCGGCTCCTTCTCGCCACCGGCGTCACGGACGTGCTCCCCGACCTCTCCGGTGTCGCGCAAGCGTGGGGCGCGACGGTGGTGCACTGTCCGTATTGCCACGGGCACGAACTGCGTGGGCGCGCGACGGCCGTTCTGGGCACCGGCGAGCGCGGCGCCCATCTCGCTGAACTGCTGCTCGGCTGGACGACAAACGTGACCCTCTGCACAGGCGTGCCAGGCCTTCCAGAGGACCTTTCTGAAGACGCTCAACAAAAACTCGGGGCGCTCGGCGTTGTGGTGGACGCGCGTCCCGTGGCTGCCCTTGACGTGACGGGGCGCGCGGTGCGCTCCGTCGCGTTCGAGGGCGGCGAGCGTCTTCACGCCACGGCGGTGTACGTCCAGCCGCCGCAGCGAGCGCGTGGCCCCCTCCCCGATGCCCTCGCGCTCGCACGCACAGCGACCGGCCACATCGAGGTCGACGAAACCTACCGGACGAGCACGCCCTACGTCTGGGCCTGCGGCGACATGATCACGCCGATGCAGGCCGTCCAGATGGCCGCTGCCTCGGGCTTTGCCGCCGCTGCCTTTCTCAACCACGACCTCGTCCAGCGTGGCACCCGCTACGCGCCTACGCTGTCGTTGCTTCCCACCTCATCGTAGCCCTCTCCGCCTATGAATAGCCCTGTGGCCACTCCCCCAGTACGCTCTCCCCTCGATCTGGTCGGCATCGTTCTCTCGGTGCTATGTGTCATTCACTGCCTCGCGCTGCCGCTCTTCGCCACGGGAGCGCTGGCGTGGGCCGCCTCTGAGAGCGTCCACCTCGGCCTCACGTTCGCGCTCGGCGCAGTCGTCCTCCTCGTCGCGCTGCCCGGGTATCGACGGCATCGGCGGGCGCTCGTCCCTGGCTTGCTCGTCGCAGGCGTCGCGCTGCTCGTCGGTGCCGTTGTCCTGGAAGAGGCCCTCGGCGAAGTGGGCGAGACGGCGGTCACCCTGGTGGGCTCAGCAACCCTAGTCGCCGGGCACCTGCTCAACCTTCGCCTCCCGACCGCCCATGCATGACGCCACCCACCCCCGCCGGTGCATCCTGGCCCTCTTGCTCGTGCTGAGTGCCCCGACAGCACTCGCCCAGATGGCTGCCGCAGACAGCTCCAGCGCCGATGCACCCTGGCTGGCCAACGCCGATGCCGCACGCACCTACGGGGGCGGCCTCAACGGGGCCTTCGACCCGACGCTCCCCACGATCCACGAGTTCGTGGACTTCGCCTGCCCGACATGCCGCGACGTCTTCGAGACGAAGCTCGACTCGGTCAAGGCCGTGTTCGTGGAGACGGGCCGGGCCAACCTCGTTGTGCGGGCCTATCCGATTCCTCGCCTGATGCGCGGGATGCACGCCACCGAGGCCGTCTTCTGCGCAGGAGCCATCGGCGGGCGCGCCGGCTTTGAGTTCCTTCAGCAGCGCCTCTATCTGACCCAGCCCGACTGGCGGTTCCTTCGCGACCCGACCCCGGCCTTCCGTCAGGCCGCGAGCGACGCAGACCTCAACGCTGGAGCCTTCGAAGAGTGCCTCGCGCGGGACGTGACCGCGCCGCTGATGATCGCCGACACGCGCCTGGGGGCCACGCTCGGCGCGGGGGGCACACCCACCTTCGTCTTCATGGCTCCCGACGCTGAAGAGCCCGCCGACCTGTTCTACGGTAACGAGCCCATGGCGCGCTTCGAAGAAGCATTCGCGCGCACCCTCGCTCACACCGAGTCTGAGTAAGCAGTCCTACTCCAAACAGACACACCATGCAGCCAAGTCGTCCAGCGCGCCCCATCCCCGTCACCGTTCTGTCCGGCTTTCTCGGCGCGGGCAAGACGACGCTCCTCAACCACGTCCTCGCCAACCGCGAGGGCCGACGCGTGGCCGTGATCGTCAACGACATGTCCGAGGTCAACGTCGACGCCGCGCTCGTGCGGCAAGGCGAGGCCGACTTCGACCCGACGCTCGCACCGGACGTGACGCGCACCGACGCGCGCCTTGTCGAGATGTCGAACGGATGCATCTGCTGCACGCTCCGCGAAGACCTCCTCGTGGAGGTCGCCCGCCTGGCTGAAGAGGGGCGCTTCGACGCGATTGTCATCGAGTCGTCGGGCATCTCGGAGCCGCTGCCGGTCGCGGAGACGTTCACCTTCGAGGACGCCACGGGGCGCGTGCTCAACGAGGTCGCGCGTCTCGACACGATGGTGACCGTCGTGGACGCGGGCAACCTCCTCGACGAAATCGACTCGGTGGAGCAGCTGCGCGACCGCGGCCTCGAAGCCACCGAGGGCGATGTCCGCTCGATCAGCGAATTGCTGCTCGACCAGATCGAGTTTGCCGATGTGATGATCCTCAACAAGCTCGACACCGTCAGCGAGGCCGAGGCGGCGACGATCGAGGCCACGCTGCGGCGGCTCAACCCACGCGCGCACATCGTCCCGGCTACGTACAGCAAGGTGCCCCTCGGCGAGGTGCTGGAGACAGGGCGCTTCGACTTCGACGCGGCAGCGGACGCGCCGGGCTGGCTGGTCGAGATGCGAGGCGAGCACGTGCCCGAGACGGAGGAGTATGGCGTGACGTCGTTTGTCTACCGTGCGCGGATGCCGTTTCACCCGACCAAGCTGGCGCGTTTCCTGCGCGGAGCTTGGCCTGCCGTGCCGGACGCACCCGGCGTGCTCCGCTCGAAAGGCGTTTTCTGGCTCGGGTCCGCCCCGCAGACCATGTGGGTGTGGAGCCAGGCAGGCCGCCACCGACAGTACCACGCGGTCGGCAAGTGGTGGGCCGACGTACCCCGCGAGCACTGGCCGCAAGACGAGACGCTGCGGGCCGACACCGAGCGCGTCTGGGACCCCGTCCTCGGCGACCGGCGACAGGAAATCGTGTTCATCGGAATCGGTCTGGACGAGCCCGGTCTCACGCTGGCGCTCAACCGCTGCCTACTCACCGAAGACGAGGTCTACGCGGGGGATGCGAGTTGGTCCCTCTGCCCGTTCACCGAGAGTCGATAGCCCATGGCGACCCCGCTGCCCTCCCTCCCCGACCGCCCCGTGCCCATTACGGTCGTCACTGGCTTCCTCGGAGCCGGCAAGACGACGCTCGTCAACGCGATCACGTCGAGCGCAGCCGCGCGCGGGCGGCGGCTTGGGCTGGTCGTGAACGACTTCGGCGCGGTCAACCTCGACGCGACCGAGGTGGATGCCGGTGGCGGACGGGTGATGGCGCTCGAAGGCGGCTGTGTGTGCTGCTCGCTCTCGGCGGGCTTAGTTACAGCGCTCCTCGCCCTCGTCGGGCACGAGCCGCGCCCCGAGCACATTCTCATCGAAGCCTCCGGCGTGTCGGACCCGCTCGGCATCGTGTTACCGCTGATGGGGGCTGGGCTGCAGCCGGTCGTCCGGCTCGCCGCCGTGATCGCCGTCGTCGATGTAGGGCAGGTGGGCCGGTGGCCCTCGGCTGATGCAGAAGCGTTGGCCGAAGCCCAGGTCGGCGGCGCGAGCGTCGTTGTGCTCACCAAGGTGGGCGTCCACGGCGAGCCAGCCCGCTGGGCGGCCGAAGACTGGGTGCGCGGCTTCGCGCCCGCCGCGCGCCTCTTGGACGCCGACGATCTCGACCCCGCGCTGCTGCTCGACACCGACGACGACGTGCTCGCGGGCCTCCTCGACCCGGCTGCCCGGACGCGGCCGGTCGCGCGCCACCTCGACACGTTCGACACGTGGACGTTCGAGGCCGACCAGCCACTGCGTTCGCTCGCGGCGCTGCGCCGGACGCTGGCCGACCTGCCCACGGAGGTCGTCCGCGCCAAGGGCCTCGTGGCCGTGGCCGACAGCAAGCGCCCCGCGCGCTTCCACCTCGTCGGCCGGATGCTCGCCACGCGCCTCGCCGACGAATGGCCCCCCGACTGGCCAGCGGGCACGAGCCGCCTCGCCGTGCTCGGCGCCGCCGGCACCCTCGACAACGACGCCCTCCACGACGCCTTTCACGCCCTCGTGCCCAGCACTGTCTGAGCCATGCGCGCCCTCGCTCTTCTGCTTGTCCTGACTGTAGTGCTACTCCACCCTGGATGTGTCACGCACGGTACGCACGCCCATAGCGCCTGGGTGTCGGCTCCACATGTGCCCCAGGAGCCCTCGCATGGACCACCCACGGTCGATGTGCAGGCGCTTCGAGTGCGTGCGTCGGAGCCTGAGGTGTCGCCCTCCCGGTCGTCCTCCCAACTGACCGGGCGCTGGAGCCCGGACTCGCTCTCGGTCTTCGCGTGGGACGCCGCCCGCTCTGACGAGGGTCTCTGTCCGCACGACGGCTATCGCGTGCTCCGCCTCGACCTCGACGCTCCTAGCGGCGCTCTCCTCGTCCTCGGCCACGAGTGGACGGACGGCGATGCAGCCGGGCTAGGCGAGTGCATGTACCCCCAACGCCAGTCCTAGCCCTCTCTCTTCCTATGACTCCCGAGCATCTGTTTCAACAGCGTCACGCTGTGGCCGCTGACTCCACGCTCGCCCGCGACCGCATCTCGCGCAGGCAGGCCCTCCGCATCGTGGCCTCTGGAACGATGGGGGCGGCGGTGCTGCCCTTTGTCACTGGCTGCACGATCGAGCAGAACACGGACGCGCCACCGAGTGCGCAGGCTTCCGGCGCCCCGGGCGGCGACATCCTGGTCCGTTCAGGCGCCGTGTTCGATCTGTCCGTCGCTGCGCCAGGGGCCTCGCTCGTCTACCCCTATGAACTGCCTGCCTTGCCCTATGAGCCCGATGCGCTCGACGCCGCTATCGACGCGGAAACGATGACGATTCACCACGGGCGGCACCACCAGGGCTACACGACCAAGCTCAACGCAGCGCTCGAAGACCAGCCAGGCCTACAGAGCCGACCTCTCCTAGAGCTGCTACAGGACATTTCGACCCTGCCCGAGGACGTGCGCACGGCGATTCTGAACAACGGGGGTGGCTACCTCAACCACGCCCTCTTCTGGCCGATGATGCGACCTGGGGCCGGGGGCACACCCACAGGGCCGCTGGCCGATGCCATCGCGCGCGACTTCGGGTCGTTCGACGCCTTCAAGCAGCAGTTCACGGCCGCCGCACTCGGGGTCTTCGGCAGCGGCTGGGCCTGGCTGGGCCGCGACCCGTCGGGCACGCTGCAGATCATCCAGACGCCCGAGCAAGAGCCCGTGCACGCATTCGGCTTCGTGCCGGTGCTGGGCGTCGACGTGTGGGAGCATGCCTACTACCTCCGCTATCAGAACCGGCGCGCCGACTACCTCGAACGCTGGTGGGACGTGGTGGACTGGGAGCAGGCCGCCCGCAACCTCACTGCCTAGGAAGCCCACTCCCTTCGGCCCTCGCCCCTACGACCATGTCCGATCTCATCCTCCACGCACGCGGCCTGACGAAGCGTTTCGGCAGGCAGACGGCGCTCGACAGCCTCGACCTCGCGATCCACGCGGGCGAGGTGTACGCCCTGCTCGGCCCCAACGGCGCGGGTAAGACCACCACCATCAACCTCTTCCTCGGCTTCCTCGCCCCAGACAGCGGGAGCGCCCTCGTGGACGGCCTCGACGTGCAGGCCGAGCCGCTGGAAACGAAGCGGCGGCTGGCCTACCTCCCCGAGCAGGTCGCGCTTTACCCAGCGCTCTCCGGGCGTGAGAACCTGAAGTATTTCGCCGCACTCGCCGGGCACGACCTCGACGACAGTGCGCTCGCCGGCTTCCTCGACCGGGCGGGGCTCCAGCGTGAGGCACACGACCGCCGCGCGGGGACCTACTCGAAAGGTATGCGCCAGAAGGTGGGCGTGGCGCTCGCCCTCGCCAAGGGTGCGCAGGCGTTGCTGCTCGACGAGCCCACGAGCGGCCTCGACCCCTCCGCGTCGGTCGAGTTCTCGGACCTCGTCCAGCGGCTAGCCGACAACGGGGCCGCCGTGCTTATGGCGACGCACGACCTCTTCCGCGTCAAAGACACGGCCACCCGTGTGGGCGTGCTCGTGGATGGACGGCTGCGCGACGAGATCGCGAGCGAAGCCCTCGCCGTGACCGACCTCGAAGCACTCTACCTCAGCCATGCCGCGCTTGCAGCTTAGCTGTTGAATACCGCGCCTCTGAGAACCGTGGGGTAGAGGGCGTAGGGACGAGAGGAAGTCACTGCTCTGGGCGCCTCTCTCCCTACCCCTCATACCCTACAACTAGCCCAGCGCACCCTATCTCCATCTTGCCGACCTCGATGCTCAACCGCTGCCCCTGATGACCCTCACCATCGCCAAGAAGGAAGCCGCCGAGACGCTCCGCGACGGGCGCTTTTGGTGGACCGCCGCTATCGTTCTGATCCTGCTCATCGGCGCGCTCGCCACCGGCTGGCTCCACACCGAGCGGCTTGCCTCACAGCACACCGAGGCGGCCGAAGCCGAGCGGGCGGTCTGGACGGGCCAGGAGGAGAAAAACCCGCACTCGGCAGCGCACTTCGGGTCGTATGCATTCAAGCCCGTGACGCCGCTCCTCGCTGTGGATCGTGGGCTGACAGCCTACACAGGCGTCGCGCTGTTCATGGAGGGCCATGCCATTCAGGACGCGCGGTATCGTCCGGCGGAGGACGCCTCGGCGGCGGCACGGCTGGGTGAACTGACCGCGGCAGCAGTGCTGCAGTGGCTCGTCCCGCTACTCATCGTGTTGCTCACGTTCGGCGCGTTCGCGGGAGAGCGGGAGCGGGGGACGCTGCGTCCGCTGCTCAGCCTCGGCGTGTCGCGCCGGGCGCTCGCGGCAGGGAAGGCACTTGGGGCGGCGGCTCCGTTGGCGCTCGTGCTCGTCCCTGCAGCGATCCTCGGTGCGCTGGCAATGGCGGTGGCATCCCCGCCTGCAGCCGCTGTGTGGAGTGTGCCGCGCGTCGCGCTGCTCGCGCTCGTCTACCTCGCCTACTTCGCCGTGTTCGTAGGCGTGTCGCTGCTCGTGAGTGCCCTTGCTCGGTCGCTGCGGGCGGCGCTGCTCGTGCTGCTCGGCTTCTGGTTTGCGAATGGATTCATTGCCCCTCGGCTGGCGGCGGATGTGGCCGAAAGAGTCCACCCCGGCCTGTCTGTCGAGGCGTTTGCGGAGGCCGAGGCCGAGATCGGCGAACTCTCCTGGGACGACCTCACCGTGCGCGTGACCGAGCAGATCCTCGCCGAGGACGACGTCTCGACGCTGGATTCGGCCTCGGTAAACATGCCGGCCGTGCGACTCTACGAGGGCGAGAAGATGGAGACCGCAGCCTACCGCGCACTCTTCGAGCGCGTGGCGGACGGGTTCGAGGGGCAGAGCCGCGTGGCGCAGGTCGGGGCCGTCGTTGCGCCGCTCCTCGCCGTCGCGCCGCTCTCGACCGCGCTCACCGGGACCGACTACCGCCACCACCGCCACTTCGCCGACGCCGCCGAGACGTACCGCTACGGCTACGTCCAGATGCTGAATCAGGACCTGATTGACCACGCCAAGCCCGGCGCGACGTGGGACCGTGACTACGCGGTTGGGGAAGAACTCTGGGCGGCCATCCCGCCCTTCGGCTACGACCTGCCTGGTGCCGGATGGGCGCTCGGCGGCCACGCAACGGCCCTCGTGCTGCTGGGGCTGTGGCTGGTTGGACTCGTCGTCGCTGTGCCCGTCGCCGTGGCCCGGATGCCGCTCGACCCGCGGTAAGCACGTCTGAGCGTGAGGCAGGCCGTACAGCAACGCGGGGACGACCTGCTACCCACTTCAAACTCCTGACTTCTCCCTTCGAACTTCCCATGTCGCCACTGCTCACCGTTGCCCGCACTGAGATCCGCCTGCTCTGGGCCGACCGCACGGCGCTCTGGGCCTCGCTCGTCTTTCTCGCGGCCACCGCCTACGCGCTGGCTTCCGGCCTAGGCATGCGCGCCGACAGGGACGCGTCTGTGGGCGCCCTTGTCACTGCCGACAACGAACGTTGGTCGGGATGGCACGCCGAGGCTGATTCGCTCGAGCAGGACATGCAAGCCGAAGGCGTCGCCCTCGACACCTATGAGTGGGGTGTGCGCTCACCGTACACCGTCGGGATGTTCTACGGGCGCGAGGTAGCGGTCCCGCCGCCGCCGCTCTCGGCGCTCGCCGTGGGGCAGGCCGACCTCTACCCGGCAGCGCACCGGATCGTCGCGGCGAGCACCGTCTCTGTGGGCTCCAGCGATGCACTCACGAGCCCGCTCCGGCTCGCGGCAGGCGCGTTCGACCTCGCCTTCGTGCTGCTCTATCTGCTGCCGCTCCTAGCGCTCGCGTTGGGGTACGATCTGACCGCTTCCGAGCGCGAGCGCGGGACCCTGCGCCTGGTCCTCGCGCAGCCGCTGTCGCGGCGCACGCTCGTGGCAGGAAAGCTGCTCGCCCGAGGGGGCCTGCTCGCCCTCCTCGTCGTCGTAGCTACGACGGCCGGATTCGTGCTCGCGGGCGGCGACGTCGCGCGGTGGGCGCTGTGGACAGCGGCGGCGCTGTGCTACGGCCTCTTCTGGCTCGCCCTCGCGGCGCTCGTGGACGCGCGCGGTACATCGGCCGCGTCCAACGCCGTCGTGCTCGCGACGTGCTGGCTCGGTCTGGCTGTCGTCTTTCCAGCGACGGTGACGCTGCTAGCCGGGCAGGTGCACCCCGTCCCGACGCGCGCAGCGTTCGTGGCCGCAGCGCGGACGGCCGAGGGCGAGGTGCTGCGGCGTGGCGACGAGCCGCTGTCGCTCTTCCTCGCCGACCACCCCGAGATGGCGGAGGCCGTCGAGGGCGGCGGTGGCGGGGAGACCTACGCGATGACCCGCATTGCCCGCGACGCGCTCGTGGCGGAGGCCGTCGGGCCGGTCGTGGCGCGGTTCGCCGAGCAGCGCGAGCAGCAAGTCGGCTTCGTGCGCACGGTCGGGGCGCTCTCGCCGACCGTGCTCGCCCACGCCGCCTTCCTCAACCTCGCCGGGACCGGCGACGCGCAGCAGCGGCAGGCCCTCGACGCGGTGACGGCCTACCAGCGCGCCTGGCAGGACTACGTCGAGCCGCTCACCTTCGCCGCCCGCCCGTTCCGCGCTGCTGCCTACGCCGAGGCTCCCACCTTCGCGCCGCCCCCCGACCCGACCGCCGACGCGGTACGCCGGGTCTCAGGCCCGCTCGCAGGCCTCGGTCTGGCCGCCCTCCTGCTACTCGGAGTTGTCGCCGTCCTCCAGCGACGCCCCGCGACTCCGTAACCGCTTCCGCCTAGGCGGTTCGCCGTCTTGCCTTGTTCGAATACCAAGAAGGATGCGATGCCCGGCCACCGCGTCCGAACTGCTGTCGTCCCGTCTGGTGCAGCTCGCCCTCGGATGAACGCGTTCCTCACCCCCATCCTTTACCACCCTCGATTCATGCGCGCCCTCGCCTTTTCCTTCCTCCTCTTCGCGCTCGGCTGCGCGGACCCGGCAGACACCCCGACTCTCGACACGCCGCCTGACACGACGGCTGTAGACGCCATGTCTGACACCGTCGGTGACCTTGGCGCACTCGGGAGTGACGCCGTTGCCACGCTGTTCGAGAACGACCTGGTCCACGTCCATAGTGTGGCCCTCCCGGCGGGCGCGGCGCTGGCGGCTCACGACGGCGGCGAGCGCGTCGTCTACGCCATCTCTGACCTCGCGTTGGCTTTCACCACGGACGGCGACGCCGCTGAGCACACCTTCGAGCCAGGCGGCGTCCACTATCATGAGGCTGGCACCCACGCGGTCGCCAACGTCGGCGAGGGCACGGCGGAGTTCCTCGTCTTCGAGCGCCGCGGCGGTGCACTGCCAGAGGGGGCCGTCCCCGGCGAGATCCCCGCTGCGGAGGGGGCCACCGACGAGGTCATCTTCGAGAACGACTTCGCCGAGGTCCACCGCGTCACGCTGCAGCCGGGGGCCTCGCTGCCGCCGCATCAGGGCTTCGCCCGCGCGGTGTACTCGCTGAGCGGCTACACGGTCGAGTTCACGGATGCCGAGGGCTCTCATGTACAGCGATACGAGGCCGGCCAGGCCCACTACCACGACCCGGGTGACCACACCGTCGAGAACGCAGGCACGACCGTGGCCGAGTTCCTCGTCGTCGAATTCAAACCCAGCGCCTGAGCCAGAACGACAGGCGCGGCCCGGTGGGACCAATGAGCGCCCAAGCGGACCGTGCCCACCCCACCCACCTGCGCGGCCTCTCGACCCATCCCCTCCTGACCCATGGTCCCCGTCACGCTTCTCACCGGCTTCCTCGGCTCTGGCAAGACGACGCTCGTCAGCGCCGTACTTGCCGACGCGCGAGCGGCGGGCCTCCGCGTGGGCGTCGTGGTCAACGACCTCGGCGCACCGGGCGTGGACGCCGAGACGCTCGTGCGCCACCACGCTGTGGAGCAGGACGACCTCGTGAATCTCTCAGGCGGCTCGGTCGGGGGGACGCTGGGCGGGCGGCTCACCGAGGCGCTCGGCCGCCTGGCCGCGAGCGGGCGCTACGACCGGCTCCTCGTCGAGACCTCCGGCACGACGGACCCCGCCGCCCTGCTCGACGCGATCGCCGCCGTCCCGGGGGTGGCGCTCGCCCGCGTGGCCGCCACGCTCGACACGTTCAACCTAGTCCGCGACTACGACGACGGCCGGGCGCTCTTCGCGCGCCTCGTGCAGGACGAGGAGGCAGGCACGGCCTCGCCCGAGCTTCTCCTGGCGCGGCAAGTCCAGGCGGCCGACCTCGTCGTGCTCACCAAGCCCGACCTTGCTGGGGACGCCGCCACGCGGCATGCGGGGGTGGTAGCGCAGTTGCTCAACCCCGTAGCGGAGGTGGTTGCGAGTGTCCGCGGCAACCTACCACCGGGGCTGCTCCTCCCGACACAAGGTGCCACCATCGAAGGGGCACGCGCGCGCCTGGCGAGCTCTCGGCCCGCCGACGCTGCTGACGCTGGGCTCACGGCGGCGGTGATCTCGGACCCACGCCCGTTTCACCCCGAGCGCCTCCATGGGGTGCTGCAAGTCCTGCCGCGTGGTCTTTTCCGCGCGAAGGGCATCCTGTGGCTCGCCTCGCGCCCCGCTGAAATCCTGCACTGGAACCTGGCTGGTGCCCGCCTCGACCTAGAACTGGCCGGCTACTGGAAGGCTAGCCTGCTCGACGGCCCGCTGGCGCTGCTCGACGAGGAGCGCGCAGCCCTCGTAGCAGCCAGCACGCACCCCACCTTCGGCGACCGCACCACAGAGCTTGTGCTGATCGGCGTCGAAGAGGCTGTGCGGGGCGTGACACAGCGCTTCCAGGACGCCCTGTGTACGCCCGCCGAGGTGCGCCGCTGGGAGCGAGGCGGTGCCTTCCGCGATCCGTGGCCCACCCGACTGCGCGAGGTCACCACGTCCTGACGCACGCTGCCCCACCTTTGACCATGCCGCTCGTCGATTCTTCATCCCCGTGGGTTTGGCCTGCTCTGGCTGTGATTGCCGTCGCGCTGGTAGCGTGGCCACGGCCCTCGCACGAGTTGCCGCCCGACACGCCGTGGGCGCTGCTGATGCAGGCCGAAAACCTAGACGGCCCGTCCCCCGTCGTGCCCGACACGCTACGCACGCTCGTCGGCCAGCCCATCCAGCTCACTGGATTCATGCATCCGCTTGAGCAGCGGCAGGGCCAGCGGCGCTTCCTGCTCTCGCCCTACCCCGCTGGCTGCGCCTTCCACGCTCCCAGCGGACCGGCGTCCACCATTGAGGTCTTCGCGGATGCTCCGGCTCGGTTTACCTACGAGCCCGTGGCCGTGCAGGGCGTGTTCGCCCTGGCAGCGGGGAACGGACAGGGCGTGCGCTACCAACTGCACACCGCATCGGTGGAAGAACTGCCATGAACCGGTCCTCCCACCTCCTCGCCTGCCTGGCGGTTGCTGCCACCGCGTCCCCAGCGCCTCTCTGGGCTCAGAGCCCAACGACGTCGGATGGCGACCGGCTGACGCTCCGCGCCATTCGCGTCGCCGAGGGAGCCATCCGACTGGACGGACGCCTTGACGATGAGGCCTGGGCCGAGGCGCCCGTCGCGAGCGGGTTTCGGCAGGTCGAGCCCAACGCGGGCGAACCGGTGGCGCTCGACACGGAGGTACGCGTGGTCTTCGACGGGAGCGCGCTCTACGTCGGTGCGGTGATGCGGGACACCATCGGGGTCGAGGGCCTCCGCATCCGCGACCTCCGCCGCGACTTTGACTACTTCGACAACGACCACGTCTCGGTCACGCTCGACCCGTTCGGCGACCGCAGGAATGCCGTGGTCTTCCAGGTCAACCCCTATGGCGCCCTGCGCGACCTTCAGGTTCGCGACGGCGTGGACTTTAACCGCGACTGGGCTGGACTCTGGGACGCCCGCACGACACGCACGGAGGCCGGGTGGATTGCCGAATTTCGGATTCCCTGGGAAACACTCCGCTACCCTTCCGGGGCGTCTTCGGACCGCCTCCAACAGGCCTGGGGCCTGCAACTCTCGCGCAATCTCCGCCGGAGCCGTGAGCTCCATGCCTGGAACCCGTGGCCGCGTGCGTTTACGCCCTACCACCTGGCCTACGCGGGGACGCTCTTGGGCGTCGAGCCGCCGCCGCCGGGTCGTAACCTCCGCGTGCAGCCCTACGTGCTCGCCGACGCTGCGCGGGTGGGCGATGCTGCCTTGACCGAGGGCGCAGGCGTCCAGGTCGGTGGCGATCTCAGATGGGCCGTAACTCCGCAGACGGTCCTCGACCTGACAGTCAACACGGACTTCGCGCAGGCCGACGCCGACCAACAGGTCATCGATCTTTCGAGGTTCTCGGTCTTCTTTCCCGAACGCCGCGCGTTCTTCCTAGAAAGCGCTGACGTGTTCGACGTGGGCTACAGCTTCTTCACCCCGTTCTACAGCCGCCGCATTGGACTAGACGCCGGCCGGCCGATTCCGCTTGATGGTGGGTTGCGACTTGTGTCGAGTGGGGCATGGGGACGTGCCGGTGCGCTCGGCGTCCGCCAGCGGGGCACCGATGACGTCGCCGCAGCGTGGTTCGGTGTCGGTCGGGCAAGCCTGAACGTGGGCACCGAGGGTCGCGTCGGTGGGATGGTCGTGGCCCGCCACGATGAGGCGCTCGACACGCCCACGGGTGACCTCGCGGGACGCACTAACACCGTGGCCGTGCTCGATGGGTATACGCGTCTCGGTACGACGGCGGCAGCGACCGGCTTCGTCTCTGCATCCAGCACGAGCGGCAAGGGCGGCGAGGGCTACGCGCACTATCTATGGCTCCGCAACGAGGCTGACTGGGGCTACGTCGGCCTCATCCAAGACGTCGCCACGGCAGAGTACGAGGCCGCGACAGGCTTCATCTTCCGCCGCGACATTTTCCTCAACAGCCCGGCCATCACACTCGACCTTCGACCGGGCTGGCTCCCGCCCTCGGTCCGGTCGCTTGCCCCCTCGTCGTCGGCGTTTGTCTACCATCGCCCCAGCGACGGCGCCTTCCTGCAAGCTGACCTCACGGTCGAACCGCTCGCCATCGTCTTCCAGAGCGGCGCGCGTGTCTCGGCGGCCGTGCGGCCGTCGTGGCAAGAACTCGACGCCGAGGAGGTCGCTTTTTTCCGCCCGCTTGGGGCTGAACTCACCCCCGGCTCATACCGCTACACGCAGGCCAGCGCCGAGCTATCGTCGGACCCCTCGCGCCGCTTCAGCGGCGTGCTCGACGCCACCACAGGCGGCTACTTCGATGGCCGGCTGACCACCGTGCGCGCCTTGGGGTCGGTCGCCCCGATCCCCAACTTGGCGTTCACCCTGCGCTACGAGTACAACGGCGCGCGGAGCCTCGGCGTGGACAACCTCGACGTGGACAGCCATCTCGTCGGGGTCGATGCGCGGGTGGCCCTTTCGCCCCAGTTGCAGGCAACCGCGTTCTGGCAGTACAACACGCTTGCCGACCTGGCCTCGCTCAATGCGCGGCTCTCGTGGGAGTTCGCGCCGCTGTCGTTTCTCTACCTCGTCGTCAACGACGCCCGCTATTTCGTGTCGTCGACGGACCGCCTGGCACAGCCCGACGCCTTTGCCGCCGAGCAGCAGGTCATCTTCAAGGTGAGCTACCTCGGCCAGTTGTGAGCTATGCAAAGCAGACCTCGACGCTCCTCAATCGCCTACCGAGCCACGGGTGGCGGACCCAATTGACAGCTTAGCCGGTCGTCTAGCCGGAATTGGCAAAACCTATCGCGCTGGGTCGCGTTGCCGGTTTTCCCCTACGCGCGCGCTCCCGATTCCTATATCTCACTCATGCTCTCTGATCCGATGAAGCACCTCCTTGTCTTCGTGCTCGCCCTCGTGCTGGCCGTACCAGCCTGGGCACAATCGCGCTACGGGTCCGCTGTGACCGTGGCAGACGGTGCCGCCTTTGCCGGTGCCTCGGGCGGCGACCGCTCCCCCGGCGCCGTCTACGTCTATCGTCCTGACTCTGGCAGTTGGGCCGAGCAGGTTCGCCTCGCTGCCCCCGACGGCTTCGAGGGCGATGGCTTCGGCACCAACCTGGCCGCCGACGGCGACATGCTCGCTGTTGGAGCCCCCGGCATGGACGGGGACCGCGGCGCTGTGTTCGTGTTCGCACGCACCGACGACGGGTGGGACGTGGTGAGCCGCCTGGCCCCGCCCGCCGACGTGACGCTGATGGGCTTCGGCACCACCGTCGCGCTCAAGGATGGCCTCCTGGCTGTCAGCACGGCATCGCAGCAGAACCCGTGGGGCATGCCTGATCCGTCGATGCAGAATGCCGTCTACCTCTACCGCCATGACGCCTCGGCGGGTGCGTGGTCGCAGGTCGCCCTCCTTGACGGCACGGCCGCGGGCGCGCACCCCAGCTTCGGGTCGGCCCTAGCCCTCGGCGACGGCCTCATTCTTGTCGGGGCTCCCGGCAGCATTCGTGGCGGGAGCGCCCCGGTCGTCTACCCCTATCGCTGGAACGAGGCGGACGGCACCTGGACGGGCACCGACCCGCTCAAGCCCGTCGGCGAGAACCCGCCGTTCGGGTTTGGCTCCACGCTTGCCATCGACGGCGGCCTTGCCTACGTGGGGGCTCCGAACGACAGCGGTACTGGTGCGGTGTTCACCTACACCATCGGCGACGAGGGCACGCTTGACCTCGCGCGCACGATGCGCCCGTTCGACGGCGTCGAGGGCGAGCGCTTCGGCAGTGCCCTCGCCGTCGCGCCCTCCTCGATCTGGGTGGGCGCGCCGGGCGCCTACCGCGCTCGCACGAACGGACACGTCTATGTCTACCGCCGGGACGCCGAGACGGGCGCCTTCGCCGACGCCGCCAAGATGGGCGCGCCCGATGGCGCGGCGGGCGACTCCTTCGGGGCCAGGGTCGCTGCCAGCGAGGAGGTAGCCATCGTGGGCGCCCCCGGCGACGACTACGGCGCCGGGACGGCTGCGCTCTTTCTCCCGGGCTCCGACACCCGATGGGCCTCGGCGTCGACGGTCTACAGCAACATCGAGACGTTGCAGGCCGTGACCGGCGAGCGGATGGGGTGCCAGACGGGCGAAGCTGCTGGCTTCGACTGTGCAGGCATGGAGTTGATGTCGTACCTCCCCATCGGCGAGATCGGGGGCGAGCGCGGCGTGCGCCTCAACGACATCTGGGGCTGGACCGACCCGACGACCGACCGGGAGTACGCGCTCGTGGGCCGTGTAGACGGTACCTCCTTCGTCGACGTCACCAACCCGATGGCGCCCGTCTACCTCGGTGACTTGCCGAAGACCGAGGGTTCGCCCGGTGCTACCTGGCGCGACATCAAGGTGTACCAGGATCACGCGTTCATCGTCGCCGACGCCTCGCAGCACCACGGCATGCAGGTGTTCGACCTGACGCGGCTGCGCGACTTCGACGGCACGCCTGCGACCTTCGAGCCGGACGCGTGGTACGGCAACATCTACAGCGCCCACAACATCGTCATCAACGAGGACACGGGCTTCGCCTACGTCGTCGGTGCCCGCTCGGGTGGCGAGACGTGCGGCGGTGGGCTCCACATGGTCAACATCCAGGACCCGCTCAACCCCACGTTCGCGGGCTGCTTCGCCGACACCTCGACGGGCCGTCGCGGCACCGGCTACTCGCACGACGCCCAGTGCGTCGTCTATAACGGGCCGGACGAGGACTACGTGGGCCGGGAGATCTGCCTCGGCTCGAACGAGACGGCGCTCTCCATCGCCGACGTCACGGACAAGGAGAACCCGAAGGCCATCGCCGCGCAGAGCTACCCCAACGTCGCGTACGCGCACCAGGGCTGGCTCACCGAAGACCACCGGTACTTCTACCTGAACGACGAGATCGACGAACTATCCGGAACGATCGACCGGACGCGGACGCTCATCTGGGACCTGACAGACCTCGACGATCCGCAGCTCGTGCGCGAGTTCATGCACGACATCCCGGCCTCGGACCACAACCTGTACGTGCGCGGCACCACGATGTATCAGTCGAACTACGCCGCGGGCCTCCGGGTCTTCGACGTGGCCGACCCGGAGAACCCGGTCGAGGTCGGCTACTTCGACACGAACCCGTTCGGCACGAACGACGCGGGCTTCTCTGGGTCGTGGAGCAACTTCCCGTACTTCCCGAGCGGCACCGTCGTCGTCTCCTCTATCGGCGAGGGCCTCTTCGTTCTCAAAGAGAGCGGCGTCGATAGCTAGTCGTCCCTCGTTTTCCGTCACGCGTCAGGGGGCTCGGCTACCACTACGGGCTACCCTGGCGCGTGTCGTTTGCACTTTCCGGAGCTTCCGCATGCGCATCCTTCGCCTCCTTCTCCTACCGCTCCTGCTCGCTGCGGCGCCGCGCGCGGCGGCCGGGTTAACCGGCGGGCCGTACGTCTACGTCGCCAACCAGCTCGACGCCGCCGTCACCGTCGTGGACATGTCGACGAACGAGGTCGCCGCTACGGTCGACCTGGAGGCGCTCGGCTTCTCGGCCAACGCCAAGCCCCACCACATCGCCGTTGAGCCAGACGGCTCGCACTGGTACGTCTCCCTCATTGGGGACGGCAAGGTGGTCAAGTTCAACCGGGCGAACGAGGTCGTAGCGACAGCCGAGATCGAGACGCCAGGCATGCTCGCGCTCGACCCGACGACGGACTTGCTCTACGTGGGCCGCTCGATGTCGGCCGTGAACTCGCCCCCCTCGATCGGCGTCGTGGAGCGCTCGACCATGAACGCCGACGAGGTCGACATCTTCTTCTCGCGCCCGCACGCGCTCGTTGTCTCGGGCGAGTTTGGGCAGGTATACGCGGCGAGCCTCGTCGAGAACCGCGTGGGCAGCCTCAGCACCCGTGAGGAAACGCTGGAGCTTCTCACCCTCGACGGCCCCATTCACACGCTCGTTCAGTTCGCCATCGCGCCCGACGGGCAGACGATGGTAGGGACGGGACAGCTCACCGGCCAGGTGCTCTTCTTCGACCTCGCAGACCCGGCGAACCCCACGGTTTCGGGCGCGGTCGAGTTGGGCGGCATGCCGTGGCATCCGAGCTACAGCCCAGACGGGCGCCGCATCTACGTGCCCAACCAGGGCATCGATGCCGTCAACGTCATCGACGCGGCCACCCGGGAAGTCGTGGCGACCGTCGAGGGTCGTGGGCTGGCCGAGCCGCATGGGAGCGCAGTAAGCCCGGACGGCCGCTTCCTCTACGTCTCGAACCGCAACCTCAAGGGCACCTACCGCCCTGACGGCGCCCCTGCACCGGAAGCCTCAGACGAACACGCCGGCCACAACGTGGCAACCATGGACGGCATGAGCACGGTGGAAGCCATGGATGAACACGCAGGGCATGACATGGACGAGCACGACGGCCACGACATGGCTGAGATGGAGGACGCTAACGAGCACGACGGCCACGACATGGACGGTATGGGTGACCACGGCGATCATGACATGGGCGGCATGGTGATGAACGACAACCCCGACTTCGGCGGCACGCTCGCCATCATCGACACCCAGACGTACGCCATCGTGAAGGTGATCGAGTTGGGCCGCATGCCGTCAGGCATGAGCGCAGGCCTCCAGTAAGCCGGTGTCGCGGATGATCGCTTTGAAGAACGGATCTGCAGCGGCGTGGGCGTCCCGCTTTCTTGATCATGGCGGGCCGATCCTCTACCTGGCTATCCTGCTCGTGCTGGCCGGGTGTTCCAGCGCGGTGCCCGCGAGCACACCGACTTCCGAGACGGCCGCGCCCACGGCTTCGGATGGAGCTGTGCCCACGTTTGTGCGGCAGTCGGCCCCGTTCGAGATACGCGACGCTGACGGCACGCCCTACACCTACCCAACGTTGGGCGGCCTCAACGTGCCACGCCCCCAACTCGTCGACGTTGACGGGGATGGGGACCTCGACCTGTTCGTGCAGGAGTACACCGGCGAGATCATGTTCTTCGAGAACACAGGCACGCCCGCAACGCCCACGTTCACATTCCGCGACGAGCGGTTTCAGGACCTCGATGTGGGTGAGTGGTACCGGTTCGCAGACCTCGACGGCGACGGCGACCCCGACCTTCTGGGCGAGCGGCGCTACAGCTACGTCAAAGCGTACCTCAACGAGTCGTCGGGCAGCGGGCCACGCTTCAGGTCCATCACCGACACCCTGCTTACCACCGACGGGACGCCGCTCTTCGCGGACCGGCAGAACATCCTCAACATCGCCGACCTCGACTGCGACGACCGGCTCGACCTCTTCTTGGGCCGCATCGACGGCACCGTCAGCCGCTACGAGAGCATAGGCACGGACGAGGAGGGCCTACCGCGATTCCGGTTGGTGACGGACCGATTCGAGGGGATCGAGATCATCGGCCAATTTGGCCAGCCAGAAGGCGGCAACCCTGTCCCAGGTCGTTCTCTGCCCAACGTTCCAGGCGCGAACATTCCTGGGGGTGGGATGACCCCCGACGGCTCGCTGCCGGGCGGATCGATGCATGGCGCCAACACGCTCGCCTTTGCGGACGTGGACGGCGACGGCGACCCCGACCTCCTCTGGGGCGACTTCTTCGAGCCGAGCCTGCTTCTCATCGAAAACCGTGGCACGTGCGCGCGGCCCAACCTCCGCTCAGTGCCGCTGCCGTTCCCCCTCGACAACCCCATCTCGACGACCGGCTACAACGCGCCCGCCAAAGGCGACCTCGACAGCGACGGCGACCTCGACTTGCTGGTGGGCGTTCTCGGCGGCGCGTTCAACGCCAACCGCTCCACCATCGACAACCTGCTCTACTACGAGCGCACCGACGACGGCTATCGCCTCCGGACCGAGCGCTTCCTGTCCATGCTCGACGTCGGTGCGGAGAGCACCCCGGCGCTGGGCGACCTCGACGGCGACGGCGACCTCGACCTCCTGATCGCCAACAAGCTCGACCCTGACAGCACTGAGACATCGCGCGTCGTTCGCTTCGAGAATGTCGGCCGTCCCGGCGCTCCAGCGTTCCAGCTAGCCGACACCCTCGCCCTGCCAGTCGGCTACCACTACGCCCCGGCGCTCGGCGACCTCGACGGCGACGGCGACCTCGACCTCGTGCTCGGTACCTGGAAGAACCGCCTCCTCCTCTACCGCAACGACCCCACCGCTGGCGAGGGCGCGGAGCGGTTCGTGCTTGCCACGGACGCCATCGCGCAGATCGACCGCGGCAGCAACACCGTCCCCGCTTTGGCCGACCTCGACGGCGACGGCGACCTCGACCTCGTCGTGGGTGAGTCGTCGGGTGAGTTGAATCTGTTCAGGAACGAGGGGACGCCCGAGTCTCCTCGCTTCGTGGCCGTGGATGAGGCGTTCGGGGACTTCGACGCGGGCCGCCGCAGCGCGCCGACGTTCACCGACCTCGACGGCGACGGCGACCTCGACCTGGTCGTGGGCAGCGAGGCCGACGGCTTCCAGGTGCTGCGCAACGACGGCGTTGGCGCTGCCCCCCAGTTCACCCCGGCCGGCACCCTGGACGTGCTCACCCCCGATCTCGCCACGCCTGCTTTTGCCGACCTCGACGGCGACGGCGATCTCGACCTCCTCACGGGCGGGAGCAGCGGGGGCCTCGTGTTCTTCGAGCGGCGGTGATCGGGGAGGTTGGCACGGCTCGCTTCCAGGGGCGCGCCCTTTCTAGATGTCGGGCACCTGAGCAGCGAAATCCGGTGCACGATCCACCCGCCAAAGAAAAAGGCCCTGCAAACATGATGCTCACAGGACCTCTCGGTGGGCTCTACTGGATTCGAACCAGTGACCTCTACGATGTCAACGTAGCGCTCTAACCAACTGAGCTAAGAGCCCGCTTATGCCGCACGGAGGCGGCGTGCAAGAAGTCTCAAATATAGCATGACCCGGGAAGGCTGGGCAAGCGAACCCGACGTGAAGCTGGCACGCGGACCCGTAGCGGAGCCGCGCGGCGGGCGGGTTACGAATCGGTCCGGCACCTCTGCCATTGCGACGCGCCCAAGACCCGCGCGTTTGCGCTAACGCGTGAATTAGGCCGGCTCCAGCGTGCCTCCTCGTGACATTGAGTCCGCGCATATCGCCATTCCAGGTGGCATCGAGGCCCTGCCCTTGCGCTGGCATACGCTTTGGACTTGGGGCGGGCGTTCCACCACCGGACCCTCCTCACTCATTTGCACGTGTGCATGTGCAAATGTGCGGGCCGCCCCCCGATCTTGCTATGCGACTTCTCTGCACTCCCACGTTGCCGTCTCCCTTCTCGATGCCCCGCCCGCAGGACTCCATCCAGGCTGCGCTGGAGCGCGCCCGCGAGGCGGCCTGGGACGTGGTGGGCAACTACACCAGTCCGCCCTGGCGCTTCCACGTCCTCACCGACGACGCCGTGACGGTCCTCACTAGAGCGCATGCCCACGCCGTAGAGCAGCGCCGAGGGGCCGATGCCGCGACCCGCGCCCGCTCGCTCTGGGGGCAAATCCCTGGGTGGGTCGTGGTCACCTGCGCACGCGCCGAAGACCCGCAGGAAGCCGAGCACGTCCAAGAGCGCAGCCTGACCGCCGTGCAGCGTTTCTCCCTGTCCCTCTGGGCCGAAGACTTCCACACCCGCTGGGCGCAGCCTGACATCAAGGACGCGCCCGTCGTCGCAGAGCAGCTGGAACTAGACCCCGCCTCTGAGTTCGTAATCGGGGTGCTTTGGTTCGGCGAAGACGCCGACCAGCTTCCCCCGCCCAACGAGATCCAGGCGGTGTAGCACGCAGCGCTGGCCTTCCTGTGGGAGCAGACGAGGCACGCCCAGCAGGCATGCCCAACCGGCGTCGGTGAACACGCCGGGCGCGCTGCGAGTAGGGGACGTTTTTGCAGCCGTTCTCGCTCATGCCGCTCCCCCTTCGTCACGCCCACCCGTGGGACCTTGCCCCGCGCGAGGCCATCGAGGTACAGCGCAAGCTCGCCCCCGAGGTCCGGGTCGAGCCCCTTCATGCCCAGCCATCAACGGTGGTCGGCCTCGACGTGAGCGTGCGAGGCGACCGCGTGCGCGCTGCCGGAGTGGTCACGGAGACGGAGGACTGGACGCCCCTTGCCACCGCGACCTGGGAAGGCCCCGTCGCGTTTCCCTATGTCCCAGGCCTCCTCTCCTTCCGCGAGATCCCTGCCCTGCTCCCCGTGCTTGACGACCTGGCTACGCAACGTGGGGCTCTGCCAGACGTGCTCATGCTCGACGCGCACGGGCTCGCCCACCCCCGTCGCTTCGGCCTGGCCTGCCACCTCGGCGTCCTGCTCGACCGCCCTGCCCTCGGGGTCGCCAAGAAACGGTTTGTGGGCACCTACGACGAACCTGGTCCCGACAAAGGCGCCCAGTCGCCTCTGATGCATCAGGACGAGGTCATCGGGACGGTACTGCGCACGCGCACGCGGGTGAAGCCCGTCTTCGTCTCTGTCGGGCACCGGATCACCCTAGAAGAGGCCACGGCTCTCAGCTTGCGGGCCGCCATGCGAACCAAGTTGCCCGAGCCCAACCGGCTCGCGCATCGGCTCAGCTACCGTGGTGCCCTGTAGGCTCCTGTCAGCTTAGCGTGCGCGAGATGGGCTACCGACATGCTAGCCGACATGCCAGGCCTCACCCAGGCACCGGCAGTACTGCGTCGAGCGCCATACGGAGGCTTTGGCTGTCGTAGTAGAGGCGGGCCTCGTTGCCCAGGCTCACGTACAGTCCGGTCGTCATGTCGTGGCTGAGCGTCGCCTGCCAGGCCAGCGTGTCGGTGATGGTCTGCCGCATGGCCATCGCGCCGCGGATTTGCACGTCGCCTAGGAGGTCGGCACGCAGCTGATGCGGCGCGCGGTCCGTGTGCAGCAGCACGAGGCCGTCCCAGTAGAGCGACGCCCCTTCCGGCACGTGGAGGTCGCCTTCGATGAGGAGCGTTCCCCTACCCTGCACCGTGTCTCCGCGCGTGAGGTGCAGCCCGCCAGCGTGGCGCGTGGTCAAGCGCGACGCCACGCGAGCACGCTCGGCCAGCACGTCGAGCGTGGGCATGAGGTAGGGCGCCTCTACTTCGGCTCGGGTGTCGGCGGGAACACGAAAGCGGTGCGATCCGCCCATCGCGTGCTGCAAGCCGCTGCGCATGCGGCGCATCGAGATCAGCGAGTCGAGCATGAGCACGTCGAAGCTCGTGCGGTCGAGCAGCGGCGGGAGCGGCGCCTCGCCCTGCACAACTTGCGCCCGTGGGTCGAGGGCAAGCGCGGCGTAGGGCGCGTCGAGCCAGAGCGGCGTCGGGACCATGGGGGCCGACACCCGCGGCCCATCGGTACCGAGCCGTTGCAACGCGGCACCGTCTTGGGCCTCGTCGATGCCGGAAGCTGCCAGAGTAGGCGATGGTCTCGCTCTCGGCGGCGTTGCCTGCTGCTCCACGCGTGGCGCTTCGGACAAGGACACCACCATCGCGGGTAGAGGATCGGGAGATGGTGGGGCGTCGCCACTTACGAGGTAGGTGGCAGCAGCGCCCAGAAGCAGCGCCACGAGCGCGGCGAGGCGAAGGCGGGCCATGGTGACCGGAGGGGATGGGTGCGGTAGGTGAGCGCCGGGTGGTAGACGGCGTTTCCCCTGTCTTGCAAGTCCACCACCGCGATTTTGAGACACGCATCACCCCGCTCTGATGTCACCGTGGCGTGTCGCGGTATCGCCGCGAAGCCTTGCCCATCGCCGATGTCCGCGTTTTTCCTACACCCTGGCCTACCCGGTTACGGTACGTTTCGAATCGGCACACGACGCCCCCCTCGCTGTTCGATTTTGCAGCGGAGGCATTGCGCCGTCGCCGACGTGGTCCGCGCTCCGGATGCGAGGGATTTCGGCTCTTCCGTTGTTTCTTGCAGGGTGCCCACGCCGTGCACGCCCTTCGCCGACCTCACGCGCAATCTGACCTACTATGCGCGATCGACTCCTCCGCGCCTGCTCGCTCCTCGCGCTGTTCCTCGCCGTGCCCGCGGTCCTGCACGCGCAGCCCGCCGCCGACTGGCTGACGCCCAGCGACGCCGTGCCCGCCGCTCGATTCGGCGCTGATGTGGCACTTCTCCCCGACGGCCGCCTCATCGTCGGGGCTCCCGGTGCCACGGGCGAACGTCCTGGCACCGGCGCGGCCTACGTCTACGCCTACGACCGCGACCGACTCGCCTGGGTCGAGACCGCCAAGCTCGCCGCCCCAGGCGGACTTCCCAGGGACGGCTTCGGTGCACCCCTTGCAGCTCGCGGAGACACGCTCTTTGTGAGCTACGCGCGCGGTAGTGCCAATGCAGGCAGCCACGCGTTCGTAGCAGACACACTTGGCTGGCGCTACGCGGGCACGCATGAGGTGCAAGGGAACGACGGCGGCCCTCTTTCGGATCAGGAACTCTACTGGCTCGCGACGGACGGCACCTTCCCTAGACCACGCACCTCCTTTTCAGACCTCAACGGCCGGGTATACCTCGTGGGCACGACCGTGCGGCCAGACAGCACGGTGAGCATCGAGGTTTATCTCGTCAAGGAGGGCGTCAGCCTCTCGGCCCGACACGACGACAATCCTCTACGTCTCACTGAAGTCACACTCGCCGCCTCCGTTTCGGACTCCGAACTTGCGCCTGAGGATTTGCTGCACGACGAGATCCTCGGCACGTTTGCGCAGCTCACCTTTAACGGACGCTTCGTAGCGCTTGGCCTCGGCGCTGCGGACGGCGTCGGCGGTGACGAGGCCGGCGCCGTCTACATCTGGGACCTCACCGGGCGATGGCTCTCGGACGGCCTCGCGCCGACGCTGCCGGGCTTCGGCACCAAGGCCGGGCCCGAGGACTATGTGGAGGTCGAGGTGTTCTACGGCACCGACCGCGCGCGGACTGGCAGGCGCAGCCCGCGTCGGTTCTATGGCGGACAACGCGGCGGCGAGCTTCAGATGGGCACCGCGACCGTCACGATCCCGAAGACCCACGAGCCGGGCGCGATGGAGTCGCCGAGTTGGCTGCGCCTCCAGTTCCGCGCCGACCCCACCCGGCACATCATCCTCCAGGACGTCTCCCCGCTCGACTCGGACGAGGCCGTCGCCGCGATGCAGACCGCGCTAGACTCGACCTCGAGCCGGGCGGTGCTGCTCTACGTGCACGGCTTCAACGTCTCGTTCGAGGACGCCGCCCGGCGCACCGCCCAGATGGCCTACGACCTCAGCTTCGACGGCGTCCCGGCGTTCTACTCGTGGCCCTCGGACGCCTCGCTGCTGCGCTACCTCGCCGACGAGAACGACGTGATGTGGAGCGTCTTCCACCTGAAGGCTTTCCTCCGCGAGATCGCGCTCCGCTCGGGCGCCGAAGACGTGCATATCGTGGCGCACAGCATGGGCAACCGCGCCGTTACGCAGGCGCTCCGCGAATTCGCGTGCGAGTTCAAGGCGCCGCAGTTCAACCAGGTCATCCTCGCCGCGCCCGACGTGGACGCCGAGGTCTTCCAGCGCGACATCGCCCCGGCGATCACGGGCGCGGCCCAGCAGGTCACCCTCTACGCCTCCGCCGACGACACCGCGCTGCGCGTCTCGCAGGCCCTCCACGGCGCCCCGCGCGCGGGCAACAGCCTCGTCATTGCCCCCGGCGTCACCACCATCGACGCCTCCGGGCTCGACCCGTCGCTACTCGGCCACTCGTACTATGCAGACCTCAAGCAGCTCATTGACGACATCGGCGCGCTCGTGAAGCAGGGCCTCGAACCCGCCGCCCGCGCGCTCTCCCGCAAGGGCGACTCGGTGTGGGAGCTGGCGAAGAAATGAGGGTCTTGCTCACCACTGTTGGGTCGCGGGGCGATGCGCAGCCGTTTGTCGCACTCGGGGTTGGGCTCGCTGCGGCCGGGCACACGGTGACGGTCAACACGCACACGCGCTTCCGCTCGCTCGTCGAGGACACCGGGCTGGTGTTCGCGCCACTCTCGGACGCGATCCTCGACTTCCTCGACTCCGACCTCGGACGGGACGCCATCGAGAACTCGTCCACCCCGCTCGGGTGGCTCCGGACGATCGCAAAGTCGTACCGCGCCATCAGCACCGCCCAGCGCAGCATGGTGGACGAGGCGTGGACCGCCGCCGAGGCCGCGCAACCTGACGTGATCGTCTTCCACCAGAAGGCGTTCTGGGGCTCGGGTTTCGCGCAGCGGCTCGGCGCGCACGCGGTGCTTGCCACCCTGCAGCCCATCTTCGGCCCCACCTCTGACTTCCCCGTGCTCGGCATCGCAGCCCCGCCACGCTGGACGGGGCCGCTGCACCGCGCTTACAACCGGGGCACCTACCGCCTGACGGGCCGCCTCGCCGACTGGGGGACGCGCCGCTACCTCCGCGACTGGCATCAGGAGCACCATCTGCCGCAAGGCCCCGCGCTCGCGCGTCCTGACGGCTCGCCGCTACCGCTCCTGCAGGCGTTCAGCCCCCACGTCGTCCCGGCGACCTATCCGTCGCACGTCGCCACGACGGGCTTCTGGCACCTCGCGCACCCCCACTGGACATCGCCCGACGACCTCGCTGCATTCCTCCACATGGGACCACCGCCCGTGTACGTCGGCTTCGGGAGCATGAAGGGGCAGCGCGGTGCGGATCGTGCGCGCGCCGTCATTGAGGCGGTACAGTTGGCCGGGGTACGGGCAGTCCTCGCGCTCGGCTGGGGTGGCCTCGACCTCGCCGAGGTGACGTTGCCCGCCACGTGCTTCGCGCTGCGCGGCGCCCCGCATGATTGGCTCTTCCCGAGGATGGCAGCGGTCGTCCACCACGGCGGGGCTGGGACCACGGCGGCAGGACTCCGCGCAGGCCGCCCGACGGTGGTGTGCCCGTTCTTCGGCGACCAGCCGTTCTGGGGGCGCCGCGTCCACGCACTCGGGGCCGGACCCGAGCCGCTCCGCCAGAAGCACCTCACCGCTGAGACGCTCGCCGGGCGCATCCGCACCGCGCTTAACGACGCCACGATGCACGCACGGGCCGCTGCGCTCGGCAAACAGCTTCGCGCCGAGGACGGCGTAGCCAACGCCGTTTCGTTCCTCGAACGCTACGCGCCTGAATCCGACAGCCCGCCGAATTGGCGGGACGCATGAAAGACGCTGAGCACCTCCACGCGATCGTCGCCTGGGATGTGTAGATAGACGATGCGGTAATTGCGGTGGATCACTTCGCGAAGTGCCTCGTCGCCAATCTAGGGCACCACTCGCCCTGAAGCTGGGAACGCAACGAGCCGATCCGTTGCTGTGTAGCGTTGACGCAACAAGCGTTCTGCCGCGCCAGGACTGTCGCGCGCTAGGTAGTCTCCAATGGCCTCCAGGTCGGCGTAGGCACGCGGCGTCCAGACTACGACTGCCACGACGCGATGCGGGCTTCAAGCCGACGCTTTACTTCCTCGTACGAACTCGTTTCGCCGTGTTCGGCTTGGCGTAGCCCTTCCTCAATCTTGCTTAGAAACAGCAACCGCTCGATGGCATCGTCGACGGCAGCGTCGTCGGGCAAGTTTTCGACGGCGCGAACGATCTGGCGCTTGGTCAGGGTCGAAGTCATGGTAAAGAATCAAGTGGGAGAACGCGTACGCTCGATTACTGCAAGCGTTCGAGTAGATAAGCGTACGTGATCGCCATCATCTGGGCTTGCTGCTCGGGTGTGACGCCCGCGCCGTGGCCGCCCTCGGTGTTCTCGAAGTAGTAGACCTCGTGGCCGAGACCGCGCATCTTCGCGGCCATCTTGCGGGCGTGGCCCGGGTGCACGCGGTCGTCGCGCGTGGTGGTGGTGAAGAGCACGCGCGGGTAGTCGGCGTCGGCGTCGAGGTTGTGGTAAGGCGAATACTGCCGGATGTAGGCCCACTCGTCGGGGTTGTCGGGGTCACCGTATTCGGCCATCCAGCTGGCGCCGGCGAGGAGCGTGTGGTAGCGCCGCATGTCGAGCAGCGGCACCGCGATCACGACGGCGTTGAAGAGGTCAGGGCGCTGTGTCACCATGACGCCTGTGAGGAGGCCACCGTTGGAGCCGCCCTGAACGCCGAGGTGGTCCGGCGACGTGACGCCGCGCGCGACGAGGTCTTCGGCGACCGCGATGAAGTCGTCGTAGGCGCGCTGACGATTCGCCTTCTGGGCGGCGCGGTGCCACTCGGGGCCGAACTCGCCCCCACCCCGAATGTTGGCGACCACGTAGACGCCGCCGCGTTCGAGCCACGCCTGCCCCGCCGTGGCGCTGTACGACGGCGTGAGTGCGATTTCGAAGCCGCCGTAGCCGTAGAGCAGCGTCGGGTTGGTGCCGTCGAGCGCGATGTCCTCGCGGTGGACGATGAAGTACGGGATCTGCGTACCATCGGCGGACGTGGCCTCGTGCTGGGCGACCGTCAGCCCCTCGGTGTCGAAGAGCGCGGGGAGCTTGGTCACCTCCGCAACGGTGTCGTCCCCGCCCGCGAGGTAGAGCGTCGTCGGCTGGAGGTAGGAGCTGTAGGTGAAGAAGAAGCGGTCGTCCTCGCTGCTCGTGCTCACGACGTTGACGCTGCCGAGTTCGGGCGCGTCGATCATGGTGCTCGTCCACGCGCCGCCCTGTCCGTCTGACGAGGAGGCGAAGCGGAAACGGTGGAGCTGCCCCTGCACGTTGTCGAGCACCGACGCGATCATCGAGTGCGCCGTCGAGGCGACGTACTGCACCGTCTGCCGCTCGGTCGGCACAAACACGGTCTCGAAGGCGCGTTCGCCCGCGAGGAACGCCTCGTAGTCCGTGGCGACGAGCGCGCCGGTCGGGTAGGCTGTCTCGCCGACGGTCCACGGCGAGCGGAGGTAGACGACGAGTTGGCCGTCCACGAGCGATGGGTCGGCGTCCATCGGAAGGTCGAGCGCGACGGGCGCGCCGTCACGGAGCACGTAGGTGGTACCTTCGAAGAAGCTCGGCCGGTGCGCGATGACGGGTATGCTCGTCGTGCCCATGCGTGCGCTCGCCGCCCACACGCCCACATCGCTCGTTGCGCCCTCGTAGACCGTCTCGGCGTCGTCCAGCGGCGTCCCGCGCGTCCAGCGCTTCACGATGCGCGGGTAGCCGGAGTCGGTCAGCGCGCCCTCGCCCCAGTCGGTCGAGACGAGCAGCGTGTTCGCGTCGATCCACGCCAGCGATGATTTCGCCTCGGGCACGTAGAACCCGTCCACGAACGTCTTCGAGGGCACGTCGAACTCGCGCAGTTCGGCAGCGTCGGCCCCGCCGCGCGAGAGACGGATGAGACAGCGGTCGTAGTCCGGTGCGAGGCAGGTCGAGCCTTTATAAGCCCAGTTGACGTTCTCCTCCGCGCCCAGCTTGTCGATGTCGAGCAGCGTCTCCCAGGTGGGGTCGCCAGCGAGGTAGTCCTCCACGGAGGCACGGCGCCAAAGGCCGCGCGGGTTGTCGGCGTCCGTCCAGAAGTTGTAGACGAAGTCGCCGCGCAGACCCGGATAGGCGATGCGGTCGTCGCTGTTGAGCACCGCGAGGATGTCCCCGTAGAGGTCGTCGTAGGCCGGGTGCGCCTCCAGCGCCGTGACCGTCTCGGCGTTCTGCTCGCCGACCCAGGAGAGGGCACGGTCGCCCTCGACCTCTTCGAGCCAGAGGAAGGGGTCGTCAGGCGCATCGGCGTCTTGGGCGATAGTGGGCACAGTGGCGAACGCGAGGAGGGCGAGGAGGAATAGTCGGAACCGAACGAGCATGGCGGGCGGAAGGCAAGTCAGATGGTAGCCCGGAAGTCTACGCCACAACCGCAGCGAGGGAAAGCCTCGGATGCAGCGCCTTACGTGGCTAAGGCTTGCGTGGACCCGTCCCACTTGCGCGCAGTGGCCACGCACACGAACGCCCTGCCGCGTCGAACCGCAGCAGGGCGTTGGGTCTAGTTCGCAGGACCAAGCCGGTCCGCACTCGCTAGAGGTCGAGGGCCGCGTCGATCTGCTTGAGGCGCATCCGGGCCAAGGCCAGGTTCGTGTTCTTCCCGATGACGAGGTAGAAGAACAGGTTCTGGTTGTTGTGGGCCAGCCGGATCAGGTGATACTGCGACTCGAGCGTGATCAGGATGTCCTCGATCTCCTCGTTGATGCCGAGTTGGTCGCGGATGCTCTTCTTCGCACGGACCACCTCGGTGTTGCCAGCGGCGGCCAGTTCCATGTCGAGGGAGCCGCCGCCGATGCTGCCGAGGCACATGCCGGTTTCGTAGTCCACGATGGCCGCACCGACGGCCCCGTTGATCTGCATGGTTTCGGCGAGGGCGGTCTGAAGAGGAAGGGTGTCGAGTTGCATGGGACTGCTCGGGGCATGGGTGAAGGCGTACGGGCAGCGCACTCAAAGTGCAGGCGCAGACGCCGGGGGTTCATAGGAGGAGCACGCGATGGCTCGACCACGCTAACCTTCAACCACTATGCCCATCTAAATCCAAGAAACCGTGCAGAATAGACCGTAGAATTTCGTCTCAGAACAAGAGAGTCTATAGATTTACTATGCTTGACACGAACGTTTTGAACGAAGCTACCGAACGTTTTGAATGGTATGTGCAAAATAATTTTCTACTGTCTCAAAGTGATCAGATAAAGGCGGCGAACGTAGCTAGATTCGCACTACCATTCTGAAGGAAGAGTAGTTCATATGTACCGTGTAGGCACGCACTCTGAGGGTCCCATTTCCTAAAGTTGCTGGGCGCGCGCTCCCACTCATTCCGTGGTCGGTTCGAAGCGAAGGTGGAGCCAGGTCTGGTCGTGCTCGGCGTCTGTGAGCGTGTAGTAGGCGAGGAAGTTGGGCAGCGCCACATGCCGCCGCTGGTTGCGCACCTGCACGACGACCTCGTCGGCAAACTGCTCGGCCACGATCTCGTCAGCGTCGGCGAAGGGGACGCGGAGCGCGACCCACTCATGTTGGGGACGGGCTAGTGGCCTAGGGTCACTCGACTAGTCCGTACGTCGTCTTTATGGCGTAGCCTGAGGAGATAGAACCCAGGCGCTACGTTGTTCACGGCCCAGTCAGCTTCATAGACCCCGGCTGCTTGCACCCTGTCGACTAGGCGTGCTACCTCGCGCCCCATGAGGTCGAACACAGCTAGTTCCACCATGCCTACACTGGGAATCTCATAGGCTACCGTGACCTCTCCAGACGCTGGGTTTGGGTAGCCATTTGCAAGAGTCGCCACGGACGGTTCCGGGGTGTTCTCCTCGGCACTCGTCGCGCACGAATCGGAGGCCTGCACCTCCTCTGGCGTATTGCATCCAGGCGCATTGGTTTGAATCCTTGCGCTCGTGACACCTCCTCCCTCAGACAACAGTCGACCGATGCCGCACGTGCATGACGAGAGGAATTGGTTTCCGACCACGACCAGTTCACCATTGATGCTCTGCAGTCCAGCCAGACCGTCGAGATTAGTGAGGCGTGAGTTGTTCTCAATGAGCAGGTCTTCTCCAATCCGGGTCAGCGAACGCAGCCCATTGATTTCGGGCAAGCTGGTGAAGCTCACAGACACGCTGCCTCCAATCGCCTCCACGGCGTCCAGGCCACTAATGCTTTGCAGGAGTGCTTCACTCAGCACCAGCCGACCACCGATCCGGGTGAGGGATGTAAGGCCATTGAGGCTCGTGAGCTGATTGTTCTGCAGGTCCAGATTGCCTCCGATCTCGGTGAGCCCCCGCAGGCCATTCAAGTTGACGAAGTCGTTTGACTCGATGACAACATTGCCTCCAACCCGTGCCAGAGAGGTAAACCCACTGAGGGCTGCAATCTTGAACGTGCTGAAAATCGAGAACGAGCCGCCGACGGACTCGAGCAACGGCAACCCGTTCGTGCTACGCAGCTCAAGCGCCTCGGCTACCGTGAAACTCCCCCCGACCTCGGTAAGCGCCGATGGGCCGCTTAGGTTAGTGAGCACCGGAACGCTGGATATCGAAAAGTCGCCTCCGACCGACGCCAACGCCGAGAGCGTCCCAAGACGCGTCAGACTCGATAGGCTACGGACGAAGAAGCCGCCATCGACGCGCTCCAGGGAGGCGAGGTCGCCCAGGGTGGTAATGCTACGGCTGAGTTCGACGCGGAGGTCACCGCCGACGCGCTGGAGGTTGCCGAAAGCGTCGAGCGTCCGAAGTGCGTTCAGGAACTCTATGCGGAGATCCCCGCCAACGGTCTGCGTCTGTGCCAACCCGCTAAGATCGTCGAGTTCGGGGCTGGCACGAAGCTCCAGGCTAGCGCCAACCTCCTCCAGGCGGCCCAATCCCGTGATGCCCTCCAGCGCCGCATTGTCCACCCATCTGATAGCGCCCTCGACACGCTCGACCAGGGGTAGTGACCGGAACTGTTGGAGCAGAGGTAGGCCCGTCACTTCGAGACCACCCAGCGTGCTGAGCGCGGCGAAGTCGTCGAGGGCGCTCAGCATGCTGAGTCCGTCAAATCGAAGCGTCCCACCCACTGAGACGAGTTGGTCGAATGCCCCGAGCCGGTCGAGTGCGGGGAGATCCACGAGGGCGGCGTCGCCGCCGACCGTACGCACCCGGGTCAGGCCGTCCACATTCTCAAGGCTGGCGTTCGCTTCAACGAGCAGGGTACCTCCTACCGCTGTGAGCGCTGAGAGCGCGTCTAGGGTACGAACTATTGCGTTGTCCCTGACAACAAGGTCGCCGCCAACCATCGTCAGCGCCTCTAGCCCAGCAAGGTCGTCCAGGCTGCCATTGTCGAGGACTAACAAGGGACCGTCGACGCGCGTCAACTGGCTGAGAGCCTCCACGCTGGTGATGGCGTCATCCAGGCTGCGAATCACGAGCGAATCGCCCACGACCTCGCAATCAAACGCCTCCACGTCGCTCTGAGAAGATAGGTAGACCGAGCCTGCACACTGAGCGGCAGCAGGTGCCGTCAACCCGGCCAGGGCAGCGCACAGCAGAAGGAGTACCAGCGCGAACCGAGATGGTGCGCGCACATATCCGCTCGTCGGAGGGCCATACATAGCTACGTAACCAGAACGTGAGGGTAGAGAACACGTAACCAACTTACTACCATCCAGTTCGTCAGATGCATGGTCGGCCATGCTAGACCTAGCGATCGCTCATGACGAAGGCTCGAAGCGGAGGTGGAGCCAGGTCTGGTCGTGCTCGGCGTCCGTGAGCGTGTAGTAGGCGAGGAAGTTGGGCAGCGCCACGTGCCGCCGCTGGTTGCGCACCTGCACGACGACCTCGTCGGCAAACTGCTCGGCCACGATCTCGTCGGCATCGGCGAAAGGGACACGGAGCGCGAGGTCGTAGGCGTCGCCGACTTCGGTGAGCTTGGTGGTCGGCTCGCGGTGGAGCACGGACGCCGGGTCGCGCGGGTCGTCGCCCTCGACTGGGTAGAGGGTGTCGCCGATTTGGTCGAGGAGATCGAGGCCGAACACCTCCTGGCCCTGGTGCGGGACGCGGAGGATGGGCAGCGGGGCGAAGCTGTCGGCAATCTCGTCGAGATAGCCCCGCTGCGCGGCGACGTACTTCGTGAGGAAGCCGTCGGCGGTCGCCTCCGTGTCTGGCAGCACGCGGTTCACCACGACCGCATCGACGTGGTAGCCGTAGAGTTGGAGGTAGGTGTGCGCGCGCCGCGCCTCGGCGATCACCATGCGCTCGGGGTTGCAGACGAGCCGCACCGAGGTCACCGCCGGGTCCTGCATCACCGCCTGGATGGCTTCGAGCTTGCCGAAGAGGCGGTCGAGTTCCTCGTAGCCCTTGTCGAGCGGGATGCCGGTGGTGGCGCGGACCGCGCGGCCGACCGACTTGATCGCGGCCTTCTGGAACGGGAACGCCTTCGCCACCCACCACTGCGTCACCTGGGGGAGGGTGAGCAGCGTGAGCGTCTCCCCCGTCGGCGCCGCGTCGAGCACGATGAGGTCGTAGGTGCCCGCCTCGTAGACCTGCTCGACCCACAGCAGCGCCGAGGCCTCGCCCATGCCGGGCAGCGCCGCGAGTTCTTCAGCGGCCACCTTCTCGACGCCCTGCCACTTGAAGAGGACGAGCAGCAGGTCGCGCAGGCTCGCCCAGTGCTTCTTCATCGAGTAGTAGAGGTCGATCTCCTGCGCCCAGAGGTTGTCGGCAACGGCAACCGGTTCAGGGCCGAGCGGCCGGTCGAGCGCGTCGGCGAGCGAGTGGGCGGGGTCCGTGGAGAGGACGAGCGTGCGGAGGCCGCGTCGGGCGGCAGCGAGCGCCGTGGCGGCGGCGGTAGTCGTCTTGCCGACGCCGCCTTTGCCAGTGAAGAGGAGGATGCGAGGCATGGTGAAGCGGTGAAGCGGTGAAGCGGTGAAGCGGTGAAGCGGTGAAAGGTGCTCGGGCTTGAGCGCCGTGTCAATCGCAGAAACAGGGAAACGAGCCTGCCGTACGTTCACCTCTCCGCGCTGTTTGGCCGGGCGGCTCCGCCGCTGCACGGCAACGCGACCTCACCGCTGCACTCTTCGCCATGCGCCGCCTGCTCCTCGTCCTCGTCTTCACGCTGGCTGCGGCGGCCTTGCTCGTCGCCCCGGTGCTCTTCTTCAGCACGAGCGCGTCAGACGCCGAGGCGGTACCACTCGCGTCCGCTGCAGCCGCTGGAGAGCCGGTCTCGCCCTTCCCGGCCAAGGTGCGCGGCATGACGCTCGACGCCGTCGGGCGACCCACCGACGACGCGCTGCCCGAGCTCGCCGCGCTGGGTGTGACGCACCTCGCGCTCATCCCCTACGCCTTCCAACGCACGCACGACGACCCAAACCTGCGCTTCAACCCCGAGCCGGGTTGGTATTCCGAGAGCACGACGGGCGCACGGGCCCTCGCAGCCCAGGCCGACACGCTCGGGATGCAGCTCATCGTCAAGCCGCAGCTCTGGCTCGGGCGGGACGAGGGCGAGTGGTCGGCCACCATCGGCTTTGATTCTGAGGAGCGCTGGCGGGCCTGGGAGGCGCGCTACCGCGACTACCTGCTCTACCACGCCGGCATCGCTCAGGAAATCGACGCGGCGCTGCTCGTGATTGGCACCGAGATGAGCCGCGCTGTCCAGGAACGCCCGGCTTTCTGGCGCAGCCTCGCCGACACGCTCCGCACCGTGTACGACGGGCCGCTCACCTACGCCGCCAACTGGCACGACGACGCTGAGTTCGTCACCTTCTGGGATGCCCTCGACGTGATCGGCCTGCAGGCCTACTACCCGCTCGCGGCATCCGGGGACACCACACACACGGTCGCGTCGCTCTGCGATGGGTGGAAACCGCACGCGGAGACGATCCGCGCGCTCTCCGAGCAATGGGACCGCCCGATCCTGTTCACTGAGGTCGGCTACCGCAGCGTGCCCTACGCCGCCGCCGAGCCGTGGCGTTGGCCGGAGCGCGGCGAACGCGGCGTCGTCCAGCCCGACACGACGCTCCAGCGGCAGCTCTACGCCGCATTCTTCGAGACGTGGTGGGACGACCCGGCCGTGGCCGGCGCGGTGTTCTGGAAATGGAAGCCGCCGCTCGCCACCCGTCCTGACTGGCACCACGAAGCCGACGTGGACGGCGCGCCGCAGGACGGCATCGACCTCGGCTTCACGCCGCGCGGGCACTCCGCCGAGCGCGTGCTGGCGCGGTGGTTCACGAAGAGCGACGATGCGCCGCAATGACGCTTGTGTCCAGAGTCTGCGCCCTCATCGTCACCTACAACCGCCGGGCGCTGCTGGCCGATACCCTCGCGGGGCTCGCTGCGCAGACGCACGCCCTCGACCACGTGCTCGTGGTGGACAACGCCTCGACGGACGACACGGCGGCCTTCCTCGCCGCGCAGCATCCGGCCGTGGAGCACCTACGCCTCGATCGTAACACGGGCTCGGCGGGCGGCTTCCATGCGGGGCTCGCTCACGCACAGCACGCCGTGCACGAAGGCCGACCGTTCGACTTCGTCTGGGTGATGGACGACGACGTGGTCCCGGAGCCCGACTGCCTGGCGTTGCTCCTCGCGGTTGCTGCGTCGAGTGGCAAGGCGGTCGTCGTCCCAGAGCGCCGGGAGGCCGACGGTACCGTCCGCCGCGCCGAGCACCGCCTCGACGACGCTCGGCAGCGCTACGTCCCGCTCGACTGCCCCACCTCGCTCGACGCCCCTGCAACCGAACCCGAATCACCACCGCGCTGGTGCGCCACGGACGTATTCACGTTCGAGGGGCCGCTCGTGCATCGTCGTGCGCTGGACGCGGCGGGCCCCCACAGCGAGGCGGCGCAGCCAGACGCCGGACTCTTCATCACAGCTGACGATACGCACTTCGCCATCGCTGTCTACCATGCGCTCGGTCCCGGTGCCTCAGCGCTCGTGCCGGACGCGGGCCTCCGCCGCCAGGTCCCACCGCCTACCGACACCGTGCTCGTCCGCTCCGCGCTCAAAGGCTGGCTCACGGGCAAACCGGCTCTCGACCTCTGGCCCGACCGCGCCCACTGGAAACGGGTCTACTACTTTCGCAATCGGCACCTCGTCTGGAAGCACCTGGGGTGGCGCCGCCGTCGCTGGCGGCACGCGGCGCTGCATGCGGGCTACCTCGTCACCGACGCGCTCGCGGCGCGACGTCTCGGGTGGGCGTGGCGCACGCGGCTCCGCTGGAATGCCCGCGCGTTCTGGCTCGGGCTGCGCGGCCGGTCCGGCGCCTTCCTGAACCCCGCTCGCTACTTCGCCGAGATCGAAGACGAACGGTCTCGGCGACCACGTCGATGAAGACCGAGGCGTCTATGCGTGCTGCTGGGTGGCGCGCTGCAACGCCGTACGAAGCGCTTCGTCCTCGTCGATGGCGGCCAGGTCATGCAAGAGCGTGTCGAGTTCGGCGTGGCTGAGGGGCGGGGTGCTCGTGAGGCCGAGGATCGCGGGGTGGCGCGTCTCCGTCGGGCGCTCGTCGGGCTCCCAGAGTTGCTCGTGCAGCTTCTCGCCCGGCCGGATGCCTGTGAACTCGATGGCGATGTCCTGCCCAGGCGCCAGGTGACGGATGAGCCGCTCGGCGAGGTCCACGATACGCATCGGCTCGCCCATCCGAAGCAGGAAGAGCGGCGCCTCGTCCAGCACGAGCGTGTGGAGGACAAGCGTCGCGGCCTCCTCGGCGGACATGAAGTAGCGCGTCATCTCGGGGTGCGTCACCGTGACCGGGCCGCCGGCTTCGATCTGCTGGACGAAGCGGGGCACGACAGAGCCCTGGCTGCCGAAGACATTGCCGAAGCGGACGGCCTTGCGGCGCATCGTGCGGCCTCCCGCGCGGACGGCCCACTCGGCGAGCCGCTTCGTGGTGCCGAGCACGCTCGTGGGCGCAACGGCCTTGTCGGTCGAGATAAACACGAACTGCTCGACGCCCGCGGCCTCGCAGGCGCGCACGAGCCGCGCCGTGGCCAAGGTGTTGTTGGCGAACGCCTCGCGCGGGTGCGCCTCCATCAGCGGGACGTGCTTGTAGGCGGCAGCGTGCAGCACTACGTCGGGCTGGTAGGTCGTCAGGAGCCGTTGCACGGCCTGCTCGTTGCGCAGGTCGGCGATACGGAGCACGAGGTCGCCGTCGTAGGCCGCGAGCTGCGGTTCGAGGTTGAACAAGCCCAACTCCCCGATGTCTACGAGCACGAGCCGCGCCGGCCCAAACGCCGCGAGTTGCCGAGCCAGCTCGGACCCCACGGAGCCGCCGGCCCCCGTGACGAGGACGGTACGCGGCGCGAGGTAGCGCACGAGCGCCGGACGGTCCACCGTCGGGTCCGGGCGATCGAACAGGTGGTGGAGCGTGAGCGGTACGGGCAGGAGGTCGCCAGCGAGCTTCGGCCAGCGCTCCACGGCCAGCCGCGCTGCGATCCGAACGCCGAGGACACCCACCACCGTCAGCAGCCACTGCCCTGCCACGATCCCGCGCATCGGCATGCGGAACGGCCCCGCGAGGTAGTCGAGCCCGACCGCGAGGATGCCGCCGACGGCGAGCGCCTTGGTCAACCGCGCGTAGTCGCCGAGGCGCATCGTCCACGGGGCCTGCGTGTAGCCTCGGGCAACCAGCAGCGCTGCGAGGGAGACCAGCGCTGTAATCGCAAACGTTGCCTCGTAGCCGACCTCGCTGGGCAGCCACACGGCGCGCCCGGTCCGCAACACCAGCGCGCCTACGAACGCGACGTACACGACGAGGGCATCGGCGAGGAACAGCAGCGCCCAGCGCCGGAATCGTTGGGGGACGTCAGTCAATCCAAAGGGGAAGCAGGTGGGGAGGAAACATACGGACGACCTTGCCGGAGCGATCCCCGACGGTCCCCCTTGGCGAAATCCGACGGGAACCCTGATGTCGCCTGGTCAGCGCGGGCGAGCGTCTTGCTGCCGCGTCGCGGCGACGATCCACCGTCCGCTCCGCTGGGCCATCTCCACGCGGGTGTAGCGCGGCAAGCCCCACGTCTGCCGCAACGCCACCGGCGTCTCGAAATAGGCGATGGCTGCGTCAGCGCCGGACGACAGGATGACGACCTCGTCGGGCGGGACGAGAGTTGGGTCGCCGGTGCGGAGCCGGTCGCGGTCCCAGAAATAAGCGGCAAAGTCGTCGGCGAGCGCTGGGGCGAAGCCTTGGCGGAAGTGCGTCGCCACGTCCTCCTGGGAGGTCATTGCCTCGGCCTGTGCAAAGAGCGCGGCCTCCAACCCGAACGCGTACCGTACGGCGCTCTGCACCTGCTCGGCCGCCGAGCGGACTGGAGCCTCGGTGCGTATCGATGGGGTCGCCGCCACCTCGGAGACGGGCGGCGCGGCCTCCGGTGGCGTGGTCGAAGCGCAGCCAACGGTACCGAGCGCGACGCCCAGCAGCCCTATGAGCACGCAGCGCGTCACAGTTCGATGGCGCCCACGACCGCGTCTGGGGCGTCGGTGAGCGCCACATAGATGGTGGCGCGGTCCCGCCACACCAGCGAGGTCAGCGTCCCGTCGCCCGCCGGGCCGAGCGGCTGCACGTGCACGTTGCGCGCGACGATGCGGTTGGCGATGGGCCGCGCGAGTGTCACCGCGCCCTCTGCCGCGTCAAGGTGTGCGTAGGTCACCGCGTAGATCGGCACCCGCTCGTCCGCCACCTCGACGACGAACATCGGCACGGGAAACGCCTCCGCGAACCGCGCCACGCCGGCGCCGGTCAGCGCCGACCCATCGAGGCGAGGCGGCTGGATGCGGAGCCCCGTCTGGTCCTGCACGAACGCACGCGCAGCCTCCCGGTCGGTCAGCGCTTGCTCTGGCTCGACGTCGAGGCCCCGCTCTGCCACGAGCAGCAGGAGATCGCCGCCCTGTGCGGAAATGAGGCCCGACCGCGCGGGCGGATCGGCGAGGAGGACGCCGATCACTGCGCTCGCCAGGATGAGCGCGAGGGCGATGCCCCACCGCCGCGCCGCACTCGGCTTCTGCGCAGACTCTGGCTCCTGATCTGGATGCGGTTCTTGATCTGGATGCGGCTCACGGACCGGATGCGGCTCCTGGTTCGGTTGCAGCTCCGGTGTCTGTTGGAGTGGCCCGCGCCCAGCAACGGGACCAATCGCCGTGTACTGGACTGTGGCTGGCGTCGCTGACGCGGCCACCGTGCGTACTACAGCGATCGGGGCCTCGTCTGCGACGGGCACCCCACCGGGTGGTTCAGGCAATGCCTCTGTGGACGCTTCCATCGGTGCCTCCATCGGTCGCGCCGTGGCTCGTGCGGGCGACGGTGCCACGGGAGGGACCACCCGCGCGTGCGGGATGAGGGGCGTGTGCAGCGGGTCGGTCATCGGAGGCGGTGTCAGGAAAAAACAAGCTGGAGGCGCATGCCCTGGCGTAGCGAGAGCAGGGACGCCGCGCTCCCGCCCCGCACTCCCACTTCGAGGAGGCCGTCGGAGCCGTAGAGCAGCAGCGGGTCGCCCTCGGCCACGGCGCCGTAGGTGGGCTGGATGCCGCGCAGGATCGTGGAGCCCACATAGCCCTTCACCGCGCGACCGTCGGCGTGTGCCTCCACCAACGCGCGGGGAATGTTTGTGATCGCGTTGCCGAAGCGGTCGAGGTGGAGCACCCAGCCCTGGATGCCATGCGCGTCGGCCTGGGGCTGAAGCCAATGCATGGGGCGCAGCGCGTCGAGAGGGCTCCCGAGGTCGGCGAGCGGCGCGCCCGAGGCCAAGGCGGCGGCGGCTGGGGCGAACAGGTCGCGCCCGTGGAAGGTTCGGCTAGGCTCCGCCGTGCGCCACATCTTGGGGTCGTCGAGCACAACAGCCTCATCCGGCTGCGCACTCGCCACGTCGCCGACGATGCTGGGCGCAAACGCGAGCGGGAACAACCCGTTGTCGGGCCCCACGACGAGGTGGTCGCCGAAGCGCGCAGCCACGGCCCGCCGCTCCGTGCCAACGCCTGGATCCACGACCACGAGGTGCACGGTGCCTGGTGGAAAGTGCGGCCAAGCCTGCCGCAGCACGAACGCCGCCGCCATCACGTCCTGCGGAGCGACCTCGTGGCTCACGTCCACGAGCCGTGCGCCAGGGGCCCGCGCCAGCACCACGCCCTTCATGGCAGCCACGTAGCCGTCCTGGCTGCCGAAGTCAGTGAGCAAAGTGATGAGCACGGCGGACAGTGGACGGTGGACGGTGGACGGCAACGAGTAACTGACAAACGCACGGCGCCCACGTAGGCTAGGGTGACCGCGTACGGCGATTTCGAACGGAATCTACCCCCGCTGGCATACCAACCCGCAACCACCCCTGTTCGCCGACGAATCAGCCCACCTTTCTTCCGCCCTCCCGTCCGCGTACCTTCGCCTACCCTAGCCTTCGCCCCCCGTGTCTACCCCGCTCTCTTCCGACGCCGCCCTGACGCCGACCGTGCCCGCCGCTGCGGAGCGCGCCCTCGACGAATTCGTGCAGTTCTGGGGCGACATGGCCGGCCACTGGGGCATCAACCGCACGATGGGTCAGATCCACGCGCTGCTCTACGCCACCGCCGAGCCACTCGACACGGACACCATCATGGCACGGCTCCAGGTCAGCCGGGGCAACGCCAACATGAACCTCCGGGCCCTCGTCGACTGGCGGCTCGTCGACAAGGTCAACCGGCCGGGGTCGCGCAAGGACTTCTACGTTGCCGAGACGGACGTCTGGAAGATCTGCGCTACCGTGATCGAGGAGCGCAAGCGCCGAGAGATCAAGCCGGTCCAGGTCGCCGTCGCGGACACCCTCGGCACGCTGCACGCCGACGGGCCGATCACTACCGAGTCAGCCCAGACACTCGACACGCGTCTGCACAATCTCGCCGACCTGCTGCGCGTCTTCGATGCGATCACGGACGCGCTGCTGCCGTTCGTGCAGGCGAAGAACGAGAAGAAGCTCCAGCGTCTCGCCACCTTCGCCCACCGGCTCAACGGGAGCGGCGCCAACGGCAACGGCACGCGCGGCAACGCAGGCTGACGGCGATGGCGTCCCCCTCCAACGATCCCGCATCGCGGAGCGGAAACGCATCGCGCAACAAGGAAACGGGCGACCACGGCGAAGACCTGGCCGCCGCCTACCTCGAAGCGCAGGGCTTCGTGGTGATGGACCGCAACTATCGCTTCGAGCGCGAGGAGATCGACCTCATCGTCTGGGAGCGCGACGACCTGTTCGGGCTCGGCGGCGCACTCGTGTTCGTCGAGGTCAAGACGCGACGCGGCACGGGCTTCGGGCGCCCCGAAGCCGCCGTCACCCCCTCTAAGCAAGCCGCCATTCGCCGCGTCGCCGAGGCCTACCTCTATGAGCGGAAGCTCGACAGCACCGTCTGTCGCTTCGACGTGGTGGCCGTGTTGCTACCGCCCGGCCGCGACCCCGTCATCGAGCACTTCCGCGATGCTTTCGGGATGGAAGGGTGACGTCCACACGTCCACACGTCCCTACGCTCCCTTCCAGGCGCGCTCGGGGAATTTCGCGGTGTAGCGGTCGATGCACTCCTCGATGACGCGGGTCGCCTCTTCCTTGTCGAGGTAACCTTTCGTCTTAACCATCTTGCCTTCGAGCGTCTTGTAGTCGAGGAAGAAGCGCTCGATCTGGTTACGCTGGTGTTTCGGGAGGTCGTCGATGGTTTGGATGTGCGCAAAGCCAGGGTCGTCGGCGCAGACAGCGAGAATCTTCTCGTCGTCGCCCGCGTCGTCCACCATCGGGAGGGCGCCGATCACGCGGGCGCGGAGAATCGAGAGCGGGTCCACGGATTCGCTCATCAGCACGAGCACGTCGAGCGGGTCGCCGTCGCCGCCGAGCGTGCGCGGGATGAAGCCGTAGTTGGCCGGATAGTAGACCGCGCTGTAGAGCACACGGTCGACGCGGATGAGGCCGGTGCGCTTGTCGAGTTCGTACTTGACGGTGCCGCCCTTCGGCACTTCGATGACGGCGTTGAACTGCTGGCCGGGGTCGCGGCCGGGGTCGAGGTCGTGCCAGGCGTGCATGGCAGAGTGGGGCTGGAGAAGAGCAAGATGGAGAGGGGACACCGCGCCACACACAAGCGGGAGCGATGCGCCCCACCTAGCCGCCGCCGCCGGACTTGTTTCGCTTCGAGGTCGTGGGTCGCAGGTCTAAAGCCGTAGGTCTCCAGCATCCTGCCACGGCTCGGGTGGGGTGCCGCGCCCTACCTTCACTTCTGACTCCCTACTTCTCACTTCACACCGCCCCTTCCCATGCGTGCGCTCATCCTCCGTCGCCCCGAAGACAATCCCAAGGGCACCGTCGCTGCCCTCGAAGACTGGGACGACGAGCGGGTCCCTGACGAGGCCGATGTGCTCGTGCGCGTCGCCTATTCGAGCCTCAACTACAAGGACGGGCTGGCCGTCACGGGCCGAGGCCGCATCGTGCGCGCGCCATTTCCGTTCGTGCCCGGCATCGACCTCGCGGGGACCGTCGTGGAGTCGGCGAGCGACGCATGGGAGCCCGGCGACGCCGTCGTGCTGACGGGCTGGGGCACGGGCGAGGAGCGCTGGGGCGGCTACGCCGAGTTGGCCTGGGCCGACGAGGACCACCTCGTGCGCCTCCCGGACGGCCTCACCCCGAGGACAGCGATGGCGCTGGGCACGGGCGGCCTCACGGCGATGCTCTCTGTGATGGCGCTGGAGGAGCATGGCATCACGCCGGAGAAGGGCGAGGTCGTGGTCACGGGCGCGTCGGGCGGGGTGGGCAGCCTCGCCGTAGCCCTGCTGGCGCGCCTCGGCTACCAGGTCGTTGCCTCGACTGGGAGCGCGGCGGCACACGACTTCCTGCGCGGCCTCGGAGCCACGCGCATCCTCGACCGCCGCGAGATCGGCGACGCACCCGCGCGCCCGCTCGGCAGCGCGATGTGGGCCGGGGCCATCGACGGCGTCGGGGGCGACACGCTCGCCAACCTGCTCGCGCACACGGACCGTCACGGCTGCGTGGCTGCCTACGGCCTGGTGGCGGGCCACGCCCTCCACACCACGGTGATGCCGTTCATCTTACGCGGCGTCACGCTCGCAGGCATCGACTCCAACACGTGCCCGACGCCCCGCCGCGAGGCCGCGTGGCAGCGCCTAGCCGCGCTCCTCGGCCCCGATCTCGACGACGGCACCCTCGCCCCGCTCATCGACGACATCGACCTGGCGGACGTGACCGCCTACAGCGAGAAGATCCTCGCGGGCGAGACGACGGGGCGCGTGGTGGTGCGCGTCAGCGGCTAGACGCCGGGTTCGGCGGCTCACGCTTGGGCGTGGCATCTAGCACCGCGCCATCGCCTGAGGCGGCACCTCCGGCTGGGGTGACGCTGCCCTGCGCCCTCTGGTCCTCGCCGTGTTCCTCGTCGGAAAGCGGTTGTTCCTCGTCGGAAAGCGGGAGGTCGAGGAAGAAGGTGGTGCCGGCTTCGGCCTCCGTCTCGAAGCGGATCGTCCCGCCGAGGTCTTCGATCGCCTTCTTGACGATAGCCAGCCCGAGGCCCATCCCGCTGTTCTTCGTCGAGAAGTTGGGCGTGAAGATGCGCGGCTGCACGTCCTCAGGGATGCCCAGGCCGGTGTCTGTGACGGCGCTCCACGCACGGCGGCGGCGCTCGGTCCAGACCGTGATGTGATCCGGAGGTGCATCGTCTGGGCGCTCTTCGGGCATCGCCTGGAGCGCGTTCTTGAGGAGGTTGATGTAGACCCGCCGCAACTCCTCCCGGTCGGCCTCGACCCAGAGCGGTGCCCCGTGGAGCGCGAGGCGGATCTCGGCGCGGGCGAGCCCAGCCGCCTCGTCACGGATGGCCGCGGCGGCTTCGCGCACAACGGCGTTGAGGTCGACCCGCTCGATGCGGCGGCGAGGAAGGCGTGCGAAGCTGGCAAACTCGCTCGCGATGCGGCTGAGCGCGTCGATCTGCTCGATGAGCGTGCCGGAGGTGCGGTCGAGGAGGCCCTCGAAGCGAGCATCGGTGAAGCGCTCGTCGCCCGGTTGGTAGGCGCGGCGGAGGTGCTGCACCGAGAGCTTCATCGGCGTGAGCGGGTTCTTGATCTCGTGCGCTACCTGCCGGGCCATCTCGCGCCAGGCGAGCTCGCGCTCCTGCGCGGCCAGTTGGCGCCGGCTCTCGACGAGTTGCCGCTGCATCGTGTTGAACGACTCCACGAGTTCGCCGACCTCGTCGCGCTCCTCGACGGGCAGTGGCTCGGCCTCCTGGCCCTCGCCGATGGCGCGCAGGCCCTCGCGGAGCCGCTGAAACGGGCGTGTGAGCCGGTTCGTGAGGAGGACGGTGATGAGCACCATCGCCAGCGAGAGCACCAGCAGCGTGCCGAAGAGGTAGGCCACGATGCGGGCTTGCTCCTCCTCGATGGTGAGCTGCTCGGGCAGCGTCGGCACGGCGATGACACCGATCGGCTGCCCCCGCTCGTTGGCGATGGCCTTGTAGCCCGTGGTGTAGGTGTAGGTGCCGATCTGGTCCTCGCCAAACGCGAACCGCTGCCCGTCCACGAAGAGCGCGGCGTAGACCGGCATCGGAAGGCGGCGGTCGATGAGGTTCTGCCGGACGAGCTGGGAGCGGCTCGACGCCGAGAGAAGCGGGCCCCGGTAGAGGTTCACGTCGAGGCCGAGGCGTTGACCGAGCACGTCGGGACGGACCGCTTCGAGGAGGCGCGTGATGGGCGCGTCGGCGAGCGTGGGGTCGTCGAGCGCGAGGTCTTGGATGGCTGCCTCGACGCGTTGGAGGCGCTGCTGGAGCCGGTCCTGGGTGGCCTGGCGGTTTTGCTCCACGATCACGCGCTGCCCGACCAGCCCGGCCACGATCACACCGGCCACGCCGACGAGCAAGAACCGATTGAGCACCTTGTCGCGGAAGCGCGTCTTGCGGGGCGGGAAGAGCCCGGCCCGCCACCGGAGCACCACCCCGAACACCCAGGCCCCGAGTGCGAACGGAAGCCCAGAGAGCGCGAGGCGTAGCAGGTTGTAGAGATGGTCGTAGAGCACCAGCGCGGGGGCGCGCACCGCAATCACAGTAGCGTCGGAGCCGCCGGGCACCCAATAGTAGACCAGCGTCGGGCGCTCCTCCACGGACTCGTCTCGCCACATCATGCGGGTCTGCGTCAGGTCGGCGCGCAGCGCTGGGTCGAGCGCGAGCGGGCCACCGAGCGCCCCGCGGGTCCGGGCGAGCACGTCGTCCTGGTACTCGGCGAAGGAGAACGCGGCCTCGTCTTCCTCGAACAGGCCCGCAGGCACGAGCACGCGCGGGAAGGGCGTCTCGGAGACGTAGCGCGCTGGCTTGGGCTCCGCGCGGATGAGCAGCCAGCCCGTCGGCTCGTCGTCGTCGCCCACGCGCACGGGGCCGACGCCGGCGTAGCGGTAGACGCCGCGTCGGTCCTGGGCGAGCGTGTGTTGGACGAAGAATCCGATCTCGCCCGCGTCCACGTAGGTTTGCCGCAGCGCACCAAAGCGGAGCGGGTCGCTGCCGCGGCTACGCCGCAGCGGCACGGGGCTGGTTTCTTCGAAGCGGCCCAGCGTGCGCCCCTCTGGGAAGCGGCGCGATACGGGGCTGCGCAGCTCCACGGCCACCGTATAGTCCCCGAGCGCGGAGAGGAGCGAGCCCGTGACGAGGTCCGTCGCGAGCGAGTCGAGGCGCTGGCGCATGAGGGCACGGCGCGATATCCGCGGCACGGCCGGCGCGTCGGGGTCGTCCAGGAGGCTGTCGGCCGGGATGACCGGCGTCGGGATCGTCGGCTCCGGGTCGAGGCTGTCGGGGTCCACGACCCCAGGCGCGGCCTCGGCGAGCGCGCGCTGGAGCGCGGGGTTGGCGCGCGCGTCGGCCAGCACCTGTTCGAGCGCCAGCACCACGCGGGGGTCCTGGCCGCTGCGGAAGCCGTAGGCGGCCTCAACCATACGTTCGCGGCGCAGCGTCTCGTCGGCTTGGTAGAGCAATGGATAGGCGAGCATCGAGAGGACGAGCACGGCCAACGGGAGCACCCGCAGCGAGAGCAACGTCGCCCACCCGAAACGGGTGCGGCGGAGGTAGGCCGCGAGCGCAAACGACGCTGCCAGGAATAGGGCGAGGGCCTCGACGGGTAGGAGCTCGCTCACGGTCCCCGTAGAGTAGCCGAAGGCGATCACGACAGCACCACCCGTTCCCATGAGGAATACCGCACGGTAGCGCCCGCGCATCTCCCCGCGTCCAAGCCAGGCCCCGGCGAAGCGCAACAGCGCCGCGAGCACAAGCACGCAGGCGAGCACCCCTGCCAGCAGCGCCGCAAACGCGAGGAGCGTGAGCGGCTCCGGCATGGGACCGCTGCGCTCGAAGTAGTCCAGCGTCGCATCGCGGAGCACGAAGCGCACGCCGAGCGCAACGAGCAGAAGGAGCCCGCCCCCGAGCGACGCGAGCCCCATGCCCGCCAGCAGGCTTCGTAGTCCAGAACGGGAGTGCACCGTCGCGTACTCCAACCGCCGGCCAAGACGGAGCGCGAGGTCGAGCACGGCCAGGGCGATCAAGACAGCCGCAGCGGAGGTAACGAGCAGGTCGCCGAGCGTTCGGGCGAGCCCAGCGCCCAAGTCGGAGGCGAGATAGGCGGGGTCGAAGAGTGCATCGAAGGTCGGCGTGGTCCGCATCCAGAGTGCCGGCGCGTCGGCGGCGAGGAGGCCGTAGCGGGCCGCCACGAACGCCACGGTGCAGGCTGTCAGCGACACCACGCCGCGCCACCATGCCGCCCAGGTGCGCTCGTCCTGCGCGTGCCGCAGCACCAGGCCGTGCGCCTGCCACATCCCCGCCACGATCCAGCCGAGCAGCACCACCACCCAGAACACCTCCACCGCGTGCCACCGCGCCGCCGCCGCCGACAGCAACACGTCCGCCGAGGGCTCGGCCACGGCTAGGCGCGCCAGCGGCGTCCCGTCGCTGCCCCGCAGCAGGACCCCCTGCTCCATCGCCACGAGCGTCTCCGGACGATCGAACGCCACCGCGAACGGCAGGCCCGCCGCCTCACGCCAGACGTCGGTGACGCTATAGTCTTGGAGGTAGCGGTTGCGGACCGGCACCCGCTGCTCCACGAGCCGCATCACCCGGACGGCCCCAAGCGTGTCGAGGCCGCTCCGCACGGGCTCCCAGACCACCAGCGCGCGCCGCGCCACGCCGTCGTTGACGATGCCCGTCCGTCGCCCCCGCAGCCACGTCGAGTCCTCGGCCGCCGAGCCGAGCGGCAGGCTGAAGCCCTGCCACCCGATCAGTTCCTGCGTGGGCGTGTACACCTCGACGGCGAGGCGCTCGCCGAGGGCGAGGCCACCGAGGTAGCGATACATCGCGTCGGTGTCGGCTTCGGGCGTGGCCGTCGGGGCGCGTCCCACCGCGGCCCGCAGGCCTGCCTGGACGGCCGCGGCTCGCGCCACCCGCTGCGCAAGGTCGCCTTGCTGCGCTTCCAGCACGGCCAGCCGGCGGGCTGCCGAGCGCTCCAGCGCGGAGACGGTCTGCGTGGCCTCGCGCTCGGCGTCGGCAGCGATCGCCCGGAGCGATGCCTGCTCGGCCATCCATGTCCCCCCCAGCACGCCGAGCAGCAAAAGCCCACCCAGCAGCAGCCGTCGCCCCAGCGCCGAGGCCGTCAGGCTTTCGGACAAAGGAAGCGCAGAAGCCGAAGAGGAAACAGCCATAGCTACCGGCTGAGAGGGCACATCGTCAGAGCGGACCTGCAGGGCAGATCAAGGAGGGGCCGCCAGCGCGAGGTCGCGCAGGCCGCGGCCCCAATATCGCGCATCCTCGCTGCCTCCCCGGTGCTGTTTCTCTCCTGCAGAGCCTATTTCGCCCCCGCAACCGTATCGGCGGACCGGTCGAGGCGTACGGCGCGGACCTCCCAGGCATCCGCCCGCCAGCGCAAACGCACCGCCACACGGCAGCGACCGCCGCCGAGCTCCTCATACTGCCCCAGCAGCGTACGGGTATTCTCGCCAATGGACTGGTCGCGGAACGAGACCGACTCAGGCGGATAGCGCCGGAAGAAGTCGCGCATCACGAAGAGCGCCTGCGTCCGGCTGTAGAACGACGCGCGTCCGAAGATCGAGAGTTCGAGGCGCGGTGCGGCGCTCTCCAGCAACGCCTCAGCGTTGCCGTCGCCAAAGGCCGCCTCGAAATGTGGGACGAGCAACGTGTCGGTGCCGGAGTGCTGCGCCCTCAGATCAACCAGAGTGCCGCTAGCCGCCGCCGTATGCCCCAGCCCTAGCGTACTCACGAGCCCCACCAGGACCGCTGCGAGTGCGCACCACGCACTCGGCACACGCATGGGGGAACGGCTCGGCGATGTGACAGACATGGACAGCAGTGCAGTAGAGGGGACGAGCCTCCCTCGCGACAAAAAGCACGCCTTTTTCCAGAGGCCGCGTGCACGGCTTCTACGCTCAGTTGGCACGCCCCGTCGCCCGCAACGGCTGTGCAGCGAAGCAGACGCCGCTATCCAAGCGGCTGCACAGTGTGGCGCACTGCAACCCCCTCGCAGCCAGACATACCCGTGCTAGCCGAGTTCGACGACCGTCACGCCGGCCCCGCCTTGGTTCCACGCCGCCTCGCTCACGCCCGCCACATCGCGGCGCTGCTGGAGGTGCCGCTGAATGGCGATGCGCAGCGCCCCCGTGCCTTTGCCGTGGAGCACCTCCACGCTCGGCAGCCCGGCAGCGAGCGCCTCGTCCACCAGCCGGTCGACTTCAGGGAGCGCTTCTTCCACTCGCTGTCCACGTAGGTCGATGCGCGTGCGGGCGTGGATGGCAGGCAGGTCCGCGCCAGCCCCGTTGCTTTGTGACTTGGGAGCCCGTACCTCGACGCGCTGCTCGCGCGGGCCGCCGACTTTGGTGAGCCGCTTCGTCTTGACGCGCGTCTTGAGCGCGCCGAGCGCCACGAGCGCCTCGTTGTGCCCGAGTTCGAGCACCTCGCCGACGGCCCCAGCCCCGTCGATGCGTACCTGGTCGCCCTCGCGGATCGGCCCGGCGACAGCGGGCGGCGCGTCCTTCTTCTGCGTGCGCCGCTTGCGGGTGCGCTGCCGCTGCTCGACCTGCTGCTGCTTCTTGCGGACGGTGCGCTTGAGCTTCTCGATGTCAGCGCGGACCTCTTTCGTGGTCTCTTTCTCGGCCTCCGCCTCTTTGATCTCGCGAACGGCCCGCTCGATACGCGCGTTGGCGTCCTTCACGATCTGGTCGGCCTGGGCGATGGCCTCGGCGCGGTATGCGTCCTTGCGAGCGCGGAGTTGTTCGAGGAGGTCGTCGTATTTCCTTCGCACCGACTCGGCCTCTTTTGCGCGCGACTCGGCTTCCTCGACGCGCGATTCGGCCTCCTGCGCCCGTGCCTCGAACGCGGCGATGAGGTCTTCGAGCGACGCCTTGCCCTCGCCGACGAGCGAACGCGCCCGCCCAATCGTATCGCCGTCGAGTCCCACCCGGGCCGCGATGTCGAAGGCGTACGACGAACCGGGAATGCCCGCCCGGAAGCGGTAAGTCGGGGCGAGCGTGGTCCGGTCGAACTGCATCGAGCCGTTCTCGACGCCCGGCGTGTTGTGCGCGAACGCCTTCAGCGTGCCGTGGTGCGTCGTGGCGATGGTCCGCGCACCCCGTTCGTGCAGCCCTTCGAGGACGGCCTGCGCGAGCGCGCCGCCCTCTGCCGGGTCGGTGCCGGTGCCCGCCTCGTCGATGAGGACGAGCGAGCGCGGCCCGGCGTCCTCCAACATCGTGCGGATGTTGGTGAGATGCGAGGTAAACGTCGAGAGGTCCTCCTCCATCGACTGCTGATCGCCGATGTCCACGTAGAGGCGGTCGAGGAGCGGGAAGCTGCTGCCGGCGTCGCACGGGACGGGGAGGCCATGCGCGACCATGAGCGCGAGGACGCCGACGGTCTTCATCGCCACCGACTTGCCACCTGCGTTGGGGCCGGTGATGACGAGCGTGTGGTAGGCTGTCCCTCCCTCGTCGGGATCACCTTCGAGTGGATCGCCAAGGTTGAGGTCGAGCGGAACGACGGCGCGCGGTTCGATGGCAGCTTTCTCGGCGGCAGCCTCCGCGCTCTGGCGCTTCCGGGCAGCCTCGTTCTGGAAGTGCAGCAGCAGGACGGGGTTGCGTCCACGCACGATGCGCAGGTGGCCGTCGTCGTTGAGCGCCGGGACGAGCGCGCCGAGGTCGTTGGCGAGCCGCCCGCGCGCCGCGTAGGCGTCCAACTGCGCGTAGGCGTCGAGGCTCGGCGCGAGGTCCTGGCGGCGGCTGCGGAGGTGGGCCGTCGCCTCGCGGAGGATGCGCTCGATCTCGCGGCGGCGGGCCGCTTCGAGTTCGCGGACCTCGTTGTTGAGGTCGAGCGCGGCGGCGGGCTCGATGTAGACGGTCTGGCCCGAGGCGGAGACATCGTGGACGAAGCCTTGCACCTTGCGCTTGGCCTCGGCGCGAACGGGGATCACGGCGCGCCCGCCCCGGATCGTTGGCTGGTCCTCGGTGGCGTAGCCCTTGGCCACGGCGTCGCGGAGCGCCTTGAGCACGCTGTTGCGGAGCTGCTCGCTGCGCGCGTTGATCTGCCGCGTGAGCTTCTGCAGCTCGGCCGAGGCGTTGTCGCGGAGCTGCCCGCGCTCGTCGACGATCTTGGCAAGGTGCGTCTCCAACTCTTTCTGGGGCACGATGCCCTCGGCGACGGCCCACAGGTCGGGATACTTCGCCTTCCGTGTCCGCAGGTACCCATGCAGCCGCCGCAGCGTGACGAGCGCGTTGAGAGCGAGCGACAGGTCCTCGGCGTCCACGACGGCCCCCTTCGGCGCGATGCGTCTCAGGAGCGGGCGCAGGTCGGCCACGCCCGCCATCGGCAGCGGGTCGTCGAAGCCGAGCACGTCCTGCATCTGCCCGACGCGCGTGAGCTCACCCGCCACCCGGGCCCGATCCGACGACGGCGCAAGGTCGGCGAGCACGGCGCGGCCTAGCTCCGACTGCGCGTAGCCGTCGAGGCGGGCGCGGAGCATGTCGAAGCCGAGGCGGTCGGCAGCGTCGGGGGGATAGAGGTGCACAGCGCGGTTCGTCGGTGAACGGTGGTTCGGGCACCCCCTGTTCTCGCTTCGCTCGAACTGTCCCCCTCACGCGTGAGGGGGACAGCTTGGCCGCCGTTCAGGCGTGTCAAGCGGGGGGTGAGGTGGAGCAGCCTCCGTTAACCGACGAAGGAAGTGCTGGGTTGCGCCGACCCCACATTGCCATCCTGATCGAAAACCGCGAGGCGGATGGAGTCGAAGAGCCTGCCCTCGCGAACGCGGGGGATCCTATGTCCGTCTCTATGCCCTGACCAGAGCTACAACGCTGAGACGTGGATCCTTTACTGCGTGAACCTGCGGTTTGACTCGCTACGCTCGCTCAGGATGACACGATAGAGCTGTTGAGCTAGGCCGACTTGCCTGTGAAGCGCTGACCGCTTACGCACCGTTCACTGCGACACCGTCCACTAGCACTCCAACTATCCGATCGTACTGTGATCGCCGATGTTGGCAGCGCCCGCGAAGCCGTGCACGTGGGCGTAGTGGCCAACGACCGAGTCGTCGAGCGAGGAACCTGCAACGTGGGCCTCCCCGAAGACGATGGTATTCTTCACAACCGAGCCCTCGACGACCGCGCCGCCGTGGATGGCGACGTAGGGGCCGACGGTCGAACCACGCACGACGGCGTCGGGGCCGACGTAGACGGGCTCGATGACCACGCAGTCCTCGACGGTGCCGGCCTTCTCGGCACTCTGCTCCTTGTCGAGGATGACCTTCGACGTGTCCTTGATCGCCGGGATCGTGCCGCAGTCGAGCCACTCGGAGACGGAGGCCGTCTTGAAGACCTGGCCGTTCTTGAGCATCCGGTCAAGCGCGTCCGTGAGCTGGTATTCGCTGCCGTGACCGGTGATGTTCTGGTCGATGATGTAGTCGATCTCGCGCTTGAGCGCCGCGCCTTCCTTGATGTAGTAGATGCCGATGATGGCGTCGTTCGAGATCGGCTCGGAAGGCTTCTCGACGAAGTCGGTGATCTCGCCCGCGCCGTTCTTCACGACGACGCCGAAGCGGCTGGGGTCGTCCACGTGCTTAACCCACAAGACGGCGTCCGCGTCGAGGCTCGGCGACTCGTCCATGAAGAAGAGCGTGTCGGCGAAGACGATGATGCACTCGCCCGCGAGGTGCTCCTCGGCCATCGCAACGGCGTGGGCGGTGCCGAGGGCCTTCGCCTGCACACCGAAGTGCGGCACGATGCCGTGGCGCTCAGAAATGTCGGAAAGCTGCGCGCGGACGGCATCGCCGAAGTCGGGGCCGAGGATGAAGACGGCCTCGGTGATCGGCGTCGGGAGCGTGGCGGCGAACGTGTCAACGATGCGTTCGACCATCGTGGTGCCCGCGACCGGGAGCAGCGGCTTGGGCGTGACGTGCGTGTGCGGGCGGAGCCGGGTCCCGCGACCGGCCATCGGGATGATGAGCTTCATGGGGTGCGTGTCGAGTGTGCGGAGGAGGTATGTCGGTTCGGTGGCGGGCGAACGGCCAAAAAGGTACGGATACCGCATCCCGGCGGTCATTACGCAGGGGTAACGCCGCCGGGCGCCCACCATCCGCCCCGGTCGTGTCCTGCTTTGAGGGCGAAGCGCGGGGAGCGCACGCGCTGAATTGTCCCGAAATCGTCACGAGGGCCGCGGGCGCGTTACCCGGCCCGGAACTCGCCCGGCTTGCTGCTTGGTTGAATGAACCCGACCTTGCAGGGGGCTGCCCGACGCGGCGACTCCCGCTCCACCACCTCTCCGACGTTCCGAACACGACCATGACTATGAACCTCCGACTCGTTCCGCTTCTGGCGCTTCTCCTGGCACTTCCCTTCGCTCTGACCGGCTGCGAGTCGATGAGCAACACCGGCAAGGGCGCCACCATCGGCGCGGGTGGCGGAGCCGTCGCTGGGGCCATCCTCGGTGAGATCCTCGGTGGCTCGCCTGCCAAGGGCGCCATCATCGGCGCGGCCGTCGGCGGCACGGCGGGCGCCGTCATCGGCAGCCGCATCGAGGAGCAAGCCGAGGAGCTCGACGAGGAGCTCGAAAACGCTTCCGTCGAGCCGATCATGAACCCGGACACGGGCGAGGCGACGGGCATCCAGCTCGTTTTTGACAACGCGCTCCTCTTCGACGTGGGGGCCTCCACGCTCCGCCCGGGCGTGCAGGCTGACCTGCGCGGCCTCGCCGCCTCGATGGTGCAGTACAGCGACCACGACGCCGTGATCGTTGGCCACGCCTCCACAGACGGTCCGGACGAGCTCAACCAGCGCCTCTCGGAGCAGCGCGCCACGGCGGTCCGCAGCTTCCTCATGAGCCAGGGCGTCGCCCCCGTGCGCCTGGAGGCGATGGGCCTCGGCGAGTCGCAGCCGCTGGCGGGCATCCCCGGCACCAGCCCGGAGAACCGCCGCGTCGAGATCGCGCTCTATCCGAATCCGAACTACGTCCAGCAGGTCCAGCAGCAGCAGGGCGGCTGACCCCTACTCCCTAGCAACATCGCCCCGTAAGGCGATGTGCCCAGCGCCGCGCCGGCCCCCTCCCGGCGCGGCGCTTTTTGGGACTCTCGTGTTTCAGAAACAATCCCCCCCTACGGCCCTAGGTATACCGTTCATCATTTCTTACCTTAGGCACAAATCATTCAAAACATTCAACTAAAGCGACATATCTAGTAGCGGTTACGTAACGAACTCAGATTTTCACCCGCCCCCCTGAGCTTATGTCGTTCACCTACCGGATCGACGCGACGCGGCACACTGTCTTTCTCCGCTACACCGATGTCGTGGACGGCGCCGAGCATACACGCGGCGTCGATGCGGTGCTGGCCGACCCGGCGTGGACCCTCGGCTTCGACTGGCTCATCGACATGCAGAGCATCACGGCGCTCATTCTGGCGCGCGAGGACCTCGACGCGATGCGCGCCCACCGCCGCGCCCTCCATGATGCCTCGAGCGCGTCCCGTACGGCCCTCGTGATGCGCCCGCAGGACAAAGGCATCGCCGTGCTCTACGCGACGCTCGTCAAGCGCGACCTCCCGCCGGGCGTTGAGCGCGACGTGCAGGTCTTTCTCGTCTTCGGGGATGCCCTCGCCTGGCTGGACCTAGACAGCGCTCCGGCGATGGGGTAGCGCGCCTGCGCAGCACGCCCGCATATCTCAGGTCAGTGGCGGCCGCACAGAAGCCTCCGGTTCGTGCTTCTCGGCACGGTCCTCCAGCGCCGACGGGCTTGCGGAGTGGGTGACCTCGCTGGGTTCCACCCCCGCCGCCGTGACGGGCTGGGGCGGCTTGGGTTCGCCGAACCAACGCGGCGGGTCGTGCCCGTGCCCGCCCCACGGCGCACAGCGAAGGATGCGCCACACCGCGAGGATAGTCCCACGCACGAAACCATACTCCCGCAGCGCGATCATGGCATACTCGGAGCACGTCGGCGTGTAGCGGCACGACGGCGGCGTGAGCGGCGAGATGGCGACCTGGTAGAACCGCACGACGCCGATCAGCAGCAACCGCGGCAGCCGCCACACGGCGAGCGCGGCACGGTGGATGGGGTGCGCAGGTCGGTTGAGCATCGTCGCTGTTTTGGACATATGCGAGCGTGGGGGACCTCGCCAACGCGCCACCCCCTGATCTCGCTCCGCTCGATCTGTCCCCCTCGCCGGCGAGGGGGACAGTTTTCCGACCCTTCAGGGGGAGGGAAACAGGGAGTGCGCCGGGTCCGCTCCACCACGTCCACACCTTCACACGTCCACACGTTCAGACCGAGCGCCAGCGAGCTTCGGCTTCAGGATGTGCACCAGCGCGGGGAGCAGGACGAGGTCGGCAAGGACAGCCATGAAGATCGTCAGCGCGACGAGGCCGCCGAGGTAGGCTGTGCTCTGGAACACGCTCGTCATCAGCGAGCCGAAGCCGCCGAGGAGCACCATCGAGGTCAGGATAATCGCCTTGCCGGTGCCGAGCATCGTCTCGCGGACGGCGGCTTCGAGCGAGAGGCCGAGGCGTAGCTCCTGACGCAGGCGCGCGAGGAAGTGGATCGTGTCGTCCACGGCGATCCCGAAGGCGATGGTGAAGATCACCGCCGTCGCGGGCTTCACGTCGATGCCCATCACGCCCATCACGCCCGCGATCACCACCAGCGGCACGATGTTCGGCACGAGCGAGATGAGCACGAAGCGCACGTTGCGGAAGAGCAGCCCCATCAGCAGCGAGATGAACAGGAACGCCAGCCCGATGCTGGTCAGCAGGTCCGTGACGATGCTGTCGGCCATCCGCGCGCCGAGCACGACGGTGCCCGTCTGCGTGATCGTGACGCGCTCAACCGGCGCGGCCACCCCCGTCGTGTCCGGCGGCGGCGGGTCGAGGTTCGCGCCGGGGAAGAGCGCCGCGAGCGCAGAGTCGAGGTCGGCCTGGAAGCCTTTCATGTGCGCCGAGCCAATGTCGTCCATGAGGATGGCCACGCGCGCCTCAGCATAGTCGTAGTCCACCAGCCGCCGCACCGCGTCTTCGTCGGTGAGTTCGAGGAGGAAGAGGTACTGCGCCGCCAGGTCGCGGCTCTCGGGGATGCGGTAGAACTGCGACGAGTCGGCATGCATCGCCACGTTGAGCTGCTTCAGGAGGTCGGCCACGCTCGCGACGCGGCTCACCTCGGGGCGCGTGCGTAGGTAGGCCGCGAGGCTGTCGATCTGCCGCAGCCGCTCGGGCTCTTTGAACGTGTCGAGGTCGGGCGACTCCACGAGGATCTCGTAGCCAAACGGCGCGACGATGTTGTCCTGCACGAACCGCATGTCCTTGTACGCCTGCGACTGCGGCCCGAGGTCGTCGTTGATGAACGTGTTGATGCGCAGCTGCGTCGCGCCGAGCGCGCTCACGGCGAGCAGCACCGCGAACGCCGCCACGATGGGCCAGCGGTGGCGCTGCGTGAACCCGTCGAGGCGCATCAGCAGCGGCCGGAAGCCCGCGCGGCTGAGCCGGTCGATCTGCGCCGCCGTGGGGGGCTTCGTCCAGAGCAGCACTGCCGTGATGACGATGAGCGAGATCACGAACGTGAGCAGCACGCCGATGGCCGTGTAGAGCCCGAAGCGCTTCATCGGGATGACATTCGCCGTGAGCAGCGTCCCGAAGCCGATGGCCGTCGTGATGCTCGTGAGGAACGTCGCCGCGCCGAGGCGGACCACCATCCGCTGCACCGCCGCGCGCTTGGCGAGGCCGCGTTCGAGGCTGTGGTAGTACTTCACGAGGAAGTGCATCGAGTCCGCAATGCCGACCACGAGGATGAGCGCGAAGATGGTGCTCCCGAGCACGTCGATGCCCGCGCCCGCCGTCATCATCACGGCCACGGTGGCGAGGATGCCGAGGTAGACGATCGCCATCGGCAGCAGCACCCCCACGGGCGTGCGGAACATCCACAGCAGGATGAGCACGTTGATGAGCGACGAGATGACGACGTACTTGATCGTCTCGACCTGCAGCTTGTCGACGTAGTTGTTGCGCAGGAACGGGAAGCCGGTAATCCGGAAGTCGTAGGCCGGGAAGCCCGCTAGGACGGCGCGGCTCTGGTCGAGGACGACTTTGCGCCCGGTGTAGTCGTTGGCGTCGGCCTCCAGGCGAATGAGTAGCGTCGCGGCATCGGCTTCGCGGTTGACGACGTACCCGGCGGCGAGGCTGTCCGCGAGCACGCGCGCCCGGTAGGCGACGAGGCTGTCCCGATTCGACAGGTCGTCACCGACGAGTTCGCGGATCTCGATGCCGCCCGCCGTCCCGCGCAGCCCCTGCACGTTGGCGATGCTCGTGACCTCCTGCACGCCCGCGATGGTGTCGAGCGCCGCCGTCATCGCCTCGATGTCGCGCAACGTCGTTTCCTCGAACGCGTCGTCCACGGCAAAGCCGATCACGATGACCGCGTCGTCCTCCTCGTACTCCTCGACAAAAGCGCGGTAGAGCTCAATGGAGGCGTCGTCGGCGGGGAGGAAGTTTTCGAGGTTGTAGTCGAAGACGATGCCCGTGCGTAGGAGGACGCCGCCGCAGGCAAGCAGCGCCACGACGAGCACCGCCACGATGGCGCGGGGGTAGCGGAGGAGGAGGTCGGCGATCCGTTCCATGCGGAGGAGCCCCGTGTGGAGGAGCGTGGGAGACGTGCAGAGAGGAAGTGCGCCGATCCTACACCCCGCCGCCGTCCCGGGACGCCCCCCGCGCGTGGATTATGGAGGAAGAGCCGCCGCCGGTCTCGACCTCCTCCCTATGTCATCCTGAGCGCTGACCGCGGGTTGGAGTCAAACCCCAGATTCACGCGCAAAGGATCTCTGCCTGACTCGATGCCCTGTTCCTGACCTGGAAGCTGGCCGAAGATTCCTCGGCTTGCTGCGCTCGCTCGGGATGACAGGCGTGGTGGAGGAGTGCCGGGTTGGGTTCTTCGAGGCGGCGTGGCTCCCCCCGTCCTGCGTCGCCTCCGTTCTGACAAACTCCGCTCCTCGGACTGTCCCCCTCAACTCTGAGGGGGACAGTTCTTGGCGACGGGGGAGCGCAGCGACCGTCGCCAAAAACGGGGAGAACCCGACCGGCAAGACCTCCCACTCTTCGCGGAGTCGTCACGGCGGCGGTGCAACGATGCCGATAGTGGCGTGTTTGCATGTGCTCCTCTCCCGAAAGGGAATCCATACGGTTGAAACGGCGGCGCAGGGTGCGACGGCGGTTTCGCTCTCCACACTGCACACGCATGACGACCCCAACGACGGATGCCTTCGCGGGCACCCCCACCACGGATATGGCTTCGACGGACGGTAGCGCCCCCCACGCGGACGCCCCTACCGACGCGTCGGCCCCCGCCAGCCATCACCCGGCACACGCCTTCTCAGGGCTCGGCCTCGCCGACGACCTGGTTGCGAGCCTGACCTACACCGAGCCGACGCCGATCCAGTCAGCGCTCATCCCCGTCCTGCTCGACGGCCGCGACGCCATCGGGCAGGCCCAGACTGGGACCGGCAAGACGGCCGCCTTCACGCTGCCCACGCTCCAGCGCATCGAGCCCATCGCCGACGGCGGCGACACGGGCGTGCAAGTCCTCGTGCTCGTCCCGACGCGTGAACTCGCCACGCAGGTCGCCGGTGCCGTCTACGCCTACGGCAAGCCGCTCGGGCTGGCCGTGCTGCCCATCTTCGGCGGCGCGCCGTACCACCGCCAGGTGAAGCGCCTCCGCCGCGGCGTCGAGGTCGTCGTCGGCACGCCGGGCCGCCTGCTCGACCTCATCAGCCAGGGCGCGCTCGACCTCAGCACCGTCAAGACGGTCGTGCTCGACGAGGCCGATGAGATGCTCTCGATGGGCTTCGCCGAAGATCTCGCCGCCATCCTCGACGCCACGCCCGCCGAGCGGCAGACGGTGCTCATCTCAGCCACGATGCCGACGGGCATCCGCCGCCTCGCCAAGCAGTACCTCCGCAACCCGGAGGTCTGCCAGGTAGCCCACTCCACTGAGACGGCCTCGAACATCGAGCACCGGCACTACCTCGTTCACGGGCGCGACAAGCAGGCCGCCCTCGTGCGGCTCTTGGAGACAGAAGACGTCGAGAGCGCACTCGTCTTCGTCCGCACACGCGCCGAGACGTCGCAGGTGGCAAACCTGCTCCAGAGCTTCGGTTGGACCGCCGAGGCGCTCTCGGGCGAGATGACGCAGCCCGCCCGCACCGAGGTACTCCGCCGCTTCCGCGCGCAGGAGATCCGCGTGCTCGTCGGCACCGACGTCGCCGCGCGCGGCCTCGACATCGACCACATCTCGCACGTCATCAACCTCGACCTGCCCTTCGACCCGGAGGTGTTTGTGCACCGCGTCGGGCGGACGGGCCGCGCGGGCCGCTCCGGCACGGCGCTCACGCTCGTGACACACAACCAGCGGCGCGCGCTGCGCGGCATCGAGGACGCCGTGCGGAGCGACATCCCCCGTGCCGAGGTCCCAAGCGTCGCCGAGGTGGAGGCCCGCCGCGAGGCGCGCCTCGTAAACCGCCTCCGCACGCAGCTCACGAACGCGCAGGCTGCTGGCACCGAGGCACACGGCGAGGCCAGCCGCAAGCGCATCCTCGCGCTCGTCGCCGAGGGCCACGACCCGATGGACATCGCCGCCGCCGCCCTCGCACTCGCCGGGGCCGACGACCAGCGCCCCGTCCCGGAGATGGGCAAGCCGCGCAACCACAAGAGCCGCGACGGCCGCTCGAACCGGCGCGATGACCGGCGCGCGCGTGCGCACCACGACCACGGGCACCGCAATGACCGTCGGGGCAACAACCGCCGGGGCTCGACGCCGAGCGACTCCCACGAGGACGGCATGGTGCGGCTCCAGATCAGCGCGGGCCGCGTCAACGGCGTGCGCCCCGGCCAGGTCGTGAGCGCGCTCGCACGAACGGCCGACATCCCCGGCAAGACGCTCGGGCGCATCGTGATCGATCACCAGACGACCTACGTGGACGTACCGCAGGAGCACGTTGGGGCCGTGCTCGCGCAGGACAGCTACCGCTTCGGCAAACGCATGGCGCAGGTCGAACGGGCGTAGCTCAACTCGCCACGGCGACACGGCCGAATGGGGTCGCAGGGTCTACCTTGCAGCCCCATTTCTAGTCTCTACGCCTACCGCCGCGCGCCGTGTCTACGCCTGAAGCAGCCATTCTCGATCACATCGGCATCGCCACACTGAACGTTGGGGCGCTGGCGGCTCGCCTCGACGCGATGCTCGGCTTGCCAACCGTCGGCCATGGCACGGCGCCAGACGACGGTGTCGCGGTAGCGCTCCTGAGCACGGCGTCGCAGGCGTCCCCCATCGTCGCGCCTCGTCTCGAACTGCTCGCGCCAACCAGCACGGCGTCGCCCGTCGCGAAGTTCTTGGATCGGCGCGGGCCAGGGCTGCACCACATCGGCTTCTGTATGCCAAACCTCGACGCGGTGCTCGCCCGGCTTCACGCCCGCGGCGTGCCGTTGATTGACCAGGTACCACGCGTCGGCCTCGACGGCACGCGGATCGCGTTCGTCCACCCGAAGGCGTGCGGCGGCGTGCTCGTGGAGTTAGTCGAGACAATCTGACCGATGGGTTCGCCTCACGCGGGCTCGCGCTCGGCGACTTCGTTGGCCCCATTGCCACCGTGACTGTCTTCACCGAACGCGCTGTGGACGACCTCGACCTCCTCCTCGTCGCGGCCGAGGATCCTCGTCTTGAAGCCCTTCTCGGTGTTGTACTCCACCATTGCGAGCGCGGGCACGAGGAGCATCAGCACGCCTGTCGCGAACACGATCCCGAAGCCGAGGCTCGCGGCCATCGGAATGAGGAACTGCGCCTGGAGGCTCTGCTCGAACGTGATCGGGGCCACGCCGAGGAACGTCGTCACGGTGGTGAGCAGGATCGGGCGGAAGCGCTCCTTCGCGCCCTCGATGATCGCCTCGCGCATGGCCGCGCCGTTGCGCCTTCGCTCGTTGATGAAGTCGATCATGACCAGCGAGTCGTTCACGACGACGCCCGAGAGGCCGATGATGCCGAACAGGCTTAGGATGCCCACCGAGATGCCGAGGAAGAGGTGTCCGATGAACGCGCCGATGATGCCGAACGGGATCGCCGCCATGATGACGAGCGGCTGGATATAGCTGCGGAACGGGATCGCGATGAGCGCGAAGATCACGAGCAACGCCAGCCCGAAGCCGCGTCCGAGCGCCGCGCCGGACTCGGCCTGCTCCTGCTGCTCGCCGCCGAACTCGAAGACCATCTGCGGATAGTCGCGCTGGACGGCGGGCAGGATCTCGCTGCGAAGCTGCGCCGTGACCTCCTGGCCCGTCACGACGGCGGCGTCCACGTCGGCGGTGACGGTCACGACGCGCCGCCCGTCCTTGCGGTTGATCGCCGACGGCGCGGTGCCGAAGCTCGCCTCGGCGACCTCGCGCAGCGGCACCTGGCCGCCCGGCAGTCCGTTTTGGGTGGGCACCTGGATGCGGTATTGCTCCACGTCGGCGATGGCGTCGCGCTCGTTCTCGGGGAGGCGGACGTAGACGCGCACGTCCTCCTGGCCGCGCTGGACGCGCAGTGCCTCGTCGCCGAAGAAGGCGGCGCGGACCTGCCCAGCCACGTCCTGAAGCGTGAGGCCGAGCGTGCGCGCGGCGGGCTTGAGCCGCACCTGCACCTCCTGGAGCCCCGCGTCGGCGTCGCTCTGGATGTCGAACACGCCGGAGAACCGCGCGAGCTCGCCCTGGACCTGCGCCGTGATCTCGTCGAGCGTGGCCGCTTCAGGGTGCGACAGCTCCACCGACACGGGCTCGCCGACAGAGATCAGGTTGGACGAGATCGTGAACGAGCGCGCCTCGGGGAGCGGCCCGACCTCGTCGCGCCAGAACTGCTCGAAGCGGACGGCGGAGATCTCGCGCCGCTCAGCCGTCAGGAGCCGCAGGTTGACCGCCGCGAGGTTGGCCTGCGGCTGCCCTCCCGTTGCACCCCCTGGCCCGCCATCGACCGGCCCCTGCCCCACGGTCGTATAGAGCGCCTCGAAAAGCGGCGCGGCGTCCTCGTCGCGCTCCTGCTCTAACCGCGCGGCCACGCGACGGCCCGCCTCTTCGATCCGCAGCGCGACGGCCTCCGTCTCCTCGATCGTTGTCCCGACCGGCATCTCCAGGCTCGCGATCACCACGTCGCCCTCGACGGCGGGGAAGAACTGCACGCGCAGGATGCCCGCTGGAATGAGCGAGAACGCGACGATCAGGACCGCGATGGCGGCGGCAATGACGACGGCCGGGGCGTCCGTCGAGAACTGCAGCGCGCGGTCGAGCGGACCGTTGACGAAGCGCTTGAGTTGGCGGTCGGTGCCGGTGCGCAGCCGCTCGAAGAAGCGCGACACCGGGTTTTTTGACGCCTCGCCCGGGGCGGGCAGGTTGGAGAGGTGGTGCGGGAGCACGAAGAGCGACTCGACGAGCGAGAGCCCGAGCACCGAGATCACGACGATCGGGATCGCGCCGAGGATCTTGCCGAGCGTCCCCGGCACGAACAGGAGTGGCGAGAACGCGGCCACCGTCGTGAGGACGGCGAACGTGACCGGCACCGCGATGCGCCGCGCGCCGCGGATCGCAGCGGCCATGCCGGAGAGCCCCTTCTCGCGCTCCGCGAAGATGTTCTCGCCCGAGACGATGGCGTCGTCCACGACGATGCCGATGGCGAGGATGAAGCCGAAGAGCGAGAGCAGGTTGATGCTCACGCCAAGGAGGTACATGATGAAGAGCGTCCCGACGAATGAGACGCCGATACCGATGGCCGTCCAGAAGGCGAGGCGCAGGTTAAGGAACATCGTCAGCGCGAGCAGCACCAGCGCGAGTCCGATGCCTGCGTTTTTGAGCAGCAAGCTCAGGCGATCCTGCAGCACGTCCGAGTTGTCATCCCAGACCTCAATCTCGACGCCCGCCGGGAGCGCGGGGCGTAGCTCAGTTTCGAGGTAGGCGTTGACGGCCTCAGCGATTTCGAGGACGCGCTCGTCGGACGTGCGGAAGACCTCGACGAAGGCCGCGGGCTGGCCGTTGTAGCGCGTGATGAGGTCGGCGTCGGTGAAGGCGTCGCGCACGGTGGCGACCTGCCCGAGCCGCAACACGGTGCCGTTGGGGCGGCTCACGAGCACGATGTCCTCGAAGTCCTGCTGGGTGTAGTTCTGCCCGAGCGTGCGGACGCGCACCTGCTGGTCGCGCGTGTCGATGGTGCCCGCCGGGAGGTCGAGGCTGCTCGCGGCGACCGTGCGGGCGATCTGCGGGAGGCTGAGGCCGTAGGCGCGGAGCGCAGCCTGCGACACCTCGATCGAGATCTCGTAGTCGCGGATCGAGGCGGCCTGCACGAACGAGACCACGTCGAGCTGCGCCAGTTCGTCCTCGGCGCGGTAGGCGAGTTCCTTCAGCGTCCGTTCCGAGGCGTCGCCGTAGAGCGCGATGCGGATGACCGACTGCCGGTTGGTGAGTTCGCGCACGGCAGGCTCCTCGGCCTGCAGGGGGAACGTGGTGATCTGGTCGACTTCCGACTTGATGTCGTCGAGCGCCTGGCTCACGTCGGTGCCGAGCTTGAGTTCGGCCGTCACGACGCCGCGTCCCTCGGCGGCGGTGCCACGGATCTCCTTGATCCCCTCGACCGCCTCGATGGCCTCCTCGATCTTCTGCACGATCGACTCCTCAACCTCCTCGGGCGTCGCGCCGGGGTAGATCACCGTCGTCTGGATGGCGTCGAGCGAGAACTCGGGGAAGACCTCCTGCACGATGCTGCGCCCCGCGACGATGCCGAGCGCGATGATGGCGAGCATGAGCAGGTTCGCCGCGACGCCGTTGCGCGCCATGTAGGCGATGGGCCCCGTGGCCGCGCGCGCCTCCGCCTCGAAGGCCTCGATCTGCTCGTCGGTGTAGCGACCGGTGTCGGAATCGGACATGGGATTCACGCGCGTTCGTGGCGGAGAGAAGTGTAAAAGCTGTCAGATTGAAATGTTGTCATCCTGAGCGGAAGCCGTAGGCTGTAGTCGAAGGATCTGCGGGCCAGCTTCCAGGCGGAGATCAAAGCACTGAGGAAGGCATAGATCCTTCGACTCGCTAGCGCTCGCTCAGGATGACACCAGGGTAAACAGGTTCATTCTTGCGCTAGCGCTTCGCCCTGCGAGCCCGTGTCCTCGCGCATGGTGGAGGCAAGGCGGACGGTCATGCCGTCGGTGACGGCCTGGAGGCCGCTCGTGACGACGCGCTGCTTCAGGTCGAGCCCACCGGCGGCGACGAACACGTCGCTATCGGTCTGCTGGAGCACGCGCACGGGCACGATGCGCAGCAGGCTGTCCTGCTCGACGGTCCAGACCTCGTTGCCACGCCGGAGCGAGCGACGCGGGACGATGGCGTAAGCCTCGACCTGGGCGCCCTGGAAGGCCACGTCCACGAACGAGCCGACGAGCAGCGGCGGAGCCTCGCCGATCTGCTGACTGCCTGCGGCGTCGGGGGCGGTGTCGTCCAGGCGCTCGCCGCCGCGGAACGGGCTCGGCACGCGAACGACCACATTGATGGTACGCGTCGTCTCGTCGAGGGCCGACTCGGCGCGGTCGACGTAGCCCTCCCACGCGTAGCGCGCCGCGCCGTAGGTCGCGAGGACGCGCGCCGGGATGCGGCGGTCGGCCACGCCCGCGCGGAGTTGGAAGAGCCCCGGCAGCAGCGCGGCCTCGTCTTGCGAAAGCGGAACCACGACCTCCAGCATATCGGCGGCGTAGAGCTGCGCGAGCGCCTGCCCCGGCGCGACGTACGAGCCGCGGTCCACCGTCTCGGAGCGCACGACGGCTGCAAACGGCGCGGTCAGGCTCGTACGACCGAGTGCGAGTTGGGCGTCGGCGAGCGCGGCTTCGGCGCGTCCCAGCGCGGCCTCGGCGGCCTGCCGCTGCGGCTCGCGGTAGACGAGCGCCAACCTCGCGGAGTCGGGCGGTGCGGGGTCGGCTCCAGGCGGCGGATTGGCGGAGGCCGATGGCACAACACGGGCTGCGTAGTCGTCGGCGTCGATCCCGGCGTAGGGGTCGGCGGCGCGGCGCTGCTGGCGCGTCTGGAACCGCTCGTACTCGACGCGCGCCACGCGGCTCTCCTCCTCGGCCTGGCGCACGTTCACGCGCTGCTGCTCGACATCGGCCTGCGCCTGCTGCACGCGGTTCTGGTAGTCGGCCGGGTCGATGCGCACGAGCGTCTCACCCTGCCGCACGCGCCCGCCGCTGGCGAGGCTCGGGGCAACGTAGACCACGCGCCCAGCGATCTGCGACGCAAGCGCAACCTCAGCGCGAGGCCGCACTGTCCCACTCCCACGCACCTCCAGCGCACCGCCTCCCACGGCGATCTGCGCCGTCTGCACGAGCGGCGTCTGCGGCGGAGGCGGCTGCCTTGGTGGCTCCGAACGCATGCTCACCAGTGCGAACGCGACGAGCGCGCCCGCTGCCAGGATGCCTCCTGCGATGAGAAGGGTTTTCGTCGTAGACATGAACGGAATCAGCAGGTGTGGAAATCAAGGTTGGCGCGGCTCCCCCCGCCCCGCTCCCCATGAAGGGTCGCAGGGCTGTCCCCCTCACCAGTGAGGGGGACAGTTTGATCGCCGTCCAGGCGCGTCAAACGGGGGGAGCGGAGGCGGCGAGGCGTCACGTCAGTCCTCTCCCTCGGACAACAGGATAGGAGCATCAACGAGATCGACGGCAGGCGTGGGGGGCTCGGCGACCCAGTCGCCGCCGAGGGTGCGGTAGACGCCGAGGCGGGCCAGGGCGACAGCGCGGCGCGCCCCCGAGAGGCTCGTCAGCACGCCCAGCCGGTTGCGCTGTGCGTCGAGGACGGCGGTGTAGTCGCCGATGCCCTGCTCGAAGCGTTCCGTCTGGAGCGCGTCCTGTGCACGGGCATCGTCGAGTTGGCTGCGGAGAAAGTCGAAGCGCTGGCGCTCCTCTTCGTAGCGTTCGAGTGCGCTCTCGACCTCCTGGTACGCCGTCAGGACCGTGCGGCCGTACACCGCAGCCTGCTGCGCGTAGGCGGCCTCGGCGGCGGACACGTTCGCGCGGAGGCGACCGCCCTGAAAGAGCGGCGCGGTGAGGTTCGCCGTCAGGCTCGAAAACCAGTTGTCGAGGTCCACAAGGTCGGCCGGTTCGAGACCCTGGATGCCGAGTTGCGCCGAGAGCGACACGGTCGGCAGCAGCGCCGCCTTGCGCGCGCCGACGGTGTAGCGCGCCGCCTCAAAGCGATACGCCGCCGCACGCACGTCAGGACGCTGAAGGAGGAGGTCCGACGGCTGGCCCGGTGGGACGGGATCGAGCGCGAGCCGCGGCGACAGCGTGTCGGGGAGAAGCGGACCGAGCCGCCCAGCGTAGCGCCCCGTGAGCACGGCGAGACGCCCCTCGGCGTCGGTGAGGTCCGCTTCGAGCGTTGGCAGGCTCGCCTGCGTTGTGCGGTAGTCCTGAAGGATGCGGTAGAGCTCGAACGACGTCACGAGGCCGCGCGTGTAGCGCTCCTCCGTCAACTCGACACGCTCGGCGAGGAGGTCGACCGTCGCCAGCGTGAGCACGATGCGGCGGCGCAGGTCCACGACCTCGAAGTAGGTCGAGACGACGGTAGCGATCACGCCGAGGCGGGCCGTCTGGAGGTCGGCGGCAGTCGCAGCAGCGCTCGCGTAGGCCGCGCGGGCCTCGTTGCGAATGCGACCCCAGAAGTCGAGCTCGTAGGACGCGGCAAGCGCGACGGAGTACTGCTCGAACGCGAGGCGGTCTGGGGGGGCCGGCCCCGTCTCGCCGCCGGGTGGTGCGCCCTCGCCACCTTCGCCCTCCTCTCCACCGCCACCCTGAAACGCGCTGAACTGGTTGTTCGTCGCCGACTGGTTCTGGTAGGAGCCGCTGCCGGTGCCGTTGAGGCCAGGGAACAGCGCCGCGCGGGCGATGCGGGCCTGCGCCGCCACCTGGTCCACCCGCGCGACCGCCTCGGCGAGGTCGAGATTGCCCGTGAGCGTCGAGTCGACGAGGCGGTTGAGCACCGGGTCCTGGAAGCCGGTCCACCAAGCCTGCGGATCATAGACGGCCAGCGTCTCAGCTTCAGCGAACGCCGTGGGCAGTGCCGCTACAGGTTCGGGCGCGCGCGATGCCGGGGCGAAGGAGCAACCTACCGTCCCGGTGAGGACGAAAAGTGACGCGAGTGCCCACGCCGCGACGCGCGGCCAGGACCGAGGCAGAATAAACACAGCAGAGACGTGCAGAGAAGAAGTGCACTGTTCTCTACAGCCGCCCTCACCGGAATGTTCGGCGCAACGACTGTTTCAGCGATTCCCCTACCCCACCACCGGCAACGCCAAGAAATCCGCGTTTGTCTGCGCCGCATCCCCGACGGTATCGATCCAGCCGCCCGCGAGCACGTCATCGCTGGGCGTGCCGTCAGAATTCACGTCGTAGAGCACGAGCGACTGCCCCGGCGTGATCGCATCGCGCGGCCCCTCGAAGACGACTTCGAGCGTATCGTCACCGGTCTGCCGGACAAGGCATGGGGCGCCCGCGTCCTTGTAGCGAATCTTGCCCCAGGCGCGCCGCTCACCCTCACGTCCAGAGTGGAAGTTCGGCACCTTCACGAAGTTGAGTTGCCGGGCCGTGAGCGTGCGCCCGGCGAGCGCCTCGCGCGGCCCGACGAAGACGGTGTTGGTCGCTGCGTCGATGCGGGTGACGTAGACCGGCTCACCGAGCGCGAGATTAAGCCCGCGCCGCTGCCCGACGGTGTAGAACGGAAAGCCCTCGTGCGTCCCGACGACCTCGCCGGTCGCTTCGAGGACGAAGGACCCGCCAGCGACGTCGTCCGCGAGACCGTGGACGCGGCGCTTGAGGAAGCCGCGGTAGTCGTTGTCTGGGATGAAGCAGATCTCGTAGGAGTCCGGCTTGTTGGCGACCTCGGTGAGGCCGAAGTCGGAGGCCATTTGGCGGATCTGCGGCTTCGTGTAGTGCCCGAGCGGGAAGATCGAGCGCGCGAGGTGCGCCTGCGGAAGGCCCCAGAGGGCGTAGCTCTGGTCCTTGTTCGTGTCGAGGCCACGCTGGATGACGTAACGCCCCGTGTCAGCGTCCTGGCTCACGCGGGCATAGTGGCCGGTGGCGATGAAGTCGCAGCCGAGGTCGTCGGCGCGGCGCAGGAGCGCAGCCCACTTGATGTGCGTGTTGCAGAGCACGCACGGGTTGGGCGTGCGCCCGGCGAGGTAGTCCGACGTGAAGCGGTCGATCACCCAATCGCCGAACTCCGAACGGATGTCCACGACAAAGTGGTGGAAGCCGCGCTTGAGCGCCACCGAGCGCGCGTCGTTCATCGACTCCAGCGAGCAGCAGCCGACCTCCTTGCCCGACGCCTTGTTCGCAGCGCGCGCGGCGGCCTCACGCGCCCGCGCCTCGGCCTTGCCGCCGGTCGTGGCAAAGTCCCACGTCTTCATCGTGATCCCGACGACCTCATAGCCCTCCTCGGCGAGCAGCGCCGCCGTGACGGACGAGTCGACCCCGCCGCTCATGGCGACGAGAACGCGCTTGGGTTGTGTGGTAGGCTGGGACATCGCAGTCGCTAGGAGCACCGAAGCTGGATGGTGTGTGAGGGTGAGGGCGTACGGATGTGTGAACGTTGACTTCGTTCATGCCTGCACACGTGCAAACGTTCACGCCTCGCCCCGTTCCCTTGCCGCAGTGCGGCGTGCAAGCTCTCACCCTTTCTTCGCTTGGGGCCTGCGCAGAACCGGCGTAGCGTCGGACGTTTGTTTCCACCCAAACCACCCCGCTGCCATGGCCATCGCCCCGCCCTCCCGTCGCGAACGCATCAAGTGCAAGGACGCCCCCGCCGCCATCGGTCCCTACAGCCAGGCCGTGCTGGCAGGCGGCACACTCTACTGCTCTGGTCAGATTGCCCTCCACCCGCAGACCGGCGCGATGGTGAACAGCGACATCGAGGAGGAGACAACGCAGGTGCTCGACAACCTGGGAGCCGTGCTGCGCGAGGCGGGCATGGGCTTCCGGCACGTCGTCCAGTGCACCGTATACCTCCGCGACATGAACGACTATGCCCGCGTCAACGAGGTCTACGCGCGCTACTTCAGCGCCGCCCCGCCCGCCCGCGAGGCCGTCGAGGTCGGCATGCTCCCGCGCGGCGCCTACGTCGAGGTGTCCTGCATCGCTGTGAAGTAGCGGCGGGCGCTAGCCGAGCGCTACGGCTGCACTTCGAACCGCAAGGTGACCCGCGCTTCCAACTCATAGTCTTGCGCGGCTGACGGGTCGGCGAGTGTGATCCGGAGCGTCGTGTTGAAACCAGACTGGTTTCGTAGCGAGGTGAGGTCCGTCGTCGCAATGCGAAGCACCTCGTCGTCATCCATCATCGTGACCTGGGCCGAACCGACGAGCAGGTCGCCGAAGAATAGCTCCGCTGAAGCGATCTCGTCGATGGAAGCATTGAGGGGCCGGTCGATCAGCAGTTCACCGCTGTCGGGGAGGCCACTGATCGACTCGACATCGTCGCGCGTGAAGCCGCCCAGCAACCCACCGTCGAGGAAGACGGAAGGCCCGGCGACCGTCGCCGTTCCGTTCCCGTCGAAGTCGCCTGCGTCGTAGGCGAAGATAAGGTCGTCAATGGCTGCGTCAACGAAGACGGTGTCGTCTTGGAACATCATGTCCTCGGCGGTATCGCAGCCGAGGATGAAGAGGGGCAGCGCGACGAGCAGGAGAACGATGCGCAGCAGTGCAGAGCGGCGGAGAGGGGTCATGGTGCGGAGCGAGGGCGTGCGAGTCGGGAGAAGGCGATGGAGAGGTGAACAGCAAGCCGTGCGGTACCACGCTGGCGTCACACGGCGCCGGGATCAGCCGTGGTGCAACATTCAGTCGTAGTGCAAAATAGCGTGGACAGGCGCCCCGTCGGGCAGCTTGGTGCGCCCGTCGAGAACGTCGAGTTCGATGAGGAACGCGAAGCCTGCTAACGTCCCCCCCGCTCGCTCCACGAGGCGTGCCGTGGCAGCGGCGGTCCCACCGGTCGCGATTACGTCGTCGTGGACGAGCACCTGCGCGCCGTCTCCCGCGTCGATGGTCGCGGCGAAGGCGTCGATGTGGATGTCGAGCGCGTCGGAGCCGTATTCGAGGGCGTAGGACTCGCGGGCGGTCTCGCCGGGTAGCTTGCCGGGCTTGCGCACAGGCACGAAGCCAGCCCCGAGCCGGTCGGCCAGCATCGCCCCGAGAATGAACCCCCGCGACTCGATTCCGACCACGTGCGTGATGCCCTGTCCGGCAAACGGCGCAACGAGCTGGTCGACGGCGCGGACGAGCAGCGCCGGGTCGGCCAGGATCGGCGTGATGTCTTTGAACTGGATGCCCGGCTTCGGGAAGTCGGGAACGGTGCGGACAGCCTCGGCGAGGGTCATCGGTTGGGGTGTGGCGGTACGGCAGTGTTGCGGTGTCGCAGTGGCCCGAGAAGGTACGCCACGCATGCTGTCGTCTTCGTCTCGTACCGTCTCGCTATCCCCAATCGCTCTTATACGCCGAGTTGGGTATACGCCGAGTTGGGCGACACCTCTCCACCGCCAAACCGCGACAAAAAATACCGGGAGGGGTCCTTGGTCGATGGAGGGTTTCGACGAAGAGACCACCTCCCGGCATTCACTCACCCACCATACAGCAGTCACATTCATGTACCACCATCAGTGACTGCTGAGGCCAGACCCTCTCGGGTCTGTTGCATGTCCCTGGCTTACGGGCCGGGGACAACCGGATCGCGCCTTACGGGGCGCGAGAATCGGAAAGAACGTCAGGTCGGGGTCGGCGCCGGGCGTGGCGCTCAGTCGCGGGCGGCGACGTGGTCGGGCGCGGTCGGGTCGAGACCGAGGCCGGCTTCGTAGCGCTCCTTGTAGTCGCGGATGGCACGGTAGAGGCCGCTGGCGAGCAAGTCCTGCCCCTCTTCGGAGGCGAGGAAGCGCGCTTCGTTGCGGTTGCTCAGGAAGCCGAGCTCGACCAAGACGGCCGGCATCGAGGCGCGCCAGAGGACGAGGAAGCCCGCCTGCTTGACGCCGCGGCTTCTGCGCCGGGCCCGCTCAGAGAACTGCCCTTCGATCAGCGAGGCGAGGTGCTCGCTTTCGGTCTGGTAGGCACTGGATGCCATCGACTGGAGCACCATCGACATGTCGCCGAGGCCTTCGTAGTGCGACTGATCCGCTTCGAGGTCGACGACGCTGTTTTCGCGCTCCATAATCTCGCGGGCATCGTCGGCCTTGTGCTGGCCGATGAAAAACGTTTCCGTGCCCCGTGCGCGGGCGCTGCCCGCCGCGTTGGCGTGGATCGAGATGAAGAGCTTGCCGCACTGTTCGTTGGCGATCCGGCCGCGCTCGTGGAGTTCCACGAAGCGGTCGCTGGTGCGGGTGTAGACGACGTTCATGCCGAGACGCTCCTCGACATACTGGCCGACCTTGAGGGCGACCGACAGCGTGACATCCTTCTCGCGGATGCCGTGGCCGTGGGTGCCGGGGTCGTGCCCGCCGTGTCCCGCGTCGATCACCACACAGTCGAGGCGCCAGTTCTCGCCGGTCTCTTCTGCGAAGAAAGGACTGACGGGCTGGGGCTCGGTGTAGGCGAGGCCGAGCAGCAGGTCATCGGTGTCGCGGTCCGGGTAGGCCGTAGCGGTGGCAGGGGCTGCTAGCTGGAAGCTGAGCACCACGCTGCCGTCACGGTTGCGTACAGAATAGTCCTGTACGATGCCAGTGGCTCCGTCGCGCTGCGCCCCCTCAACGAGGTAGGCATCCTGCACGACGAGCTCGACCAACTCGGGGGCGACCTGACGTACTTCAAACTGGGAAAGAACTCCCACTGTGTGCAGGCGCACCACGTAGCCTTGTCCGTCGGACCGCTCGGTGATCGAGACCCGCTGGATGTCGGCGCTGAGGGCCGGCAGTGCCGCAAACGCGGCCAGCGCGAGCAGGATCAGGGAGCGCAAGGAAGGAAGGTGGGTAGTGAGCTTGCAGAACATGGTCCCGGTTGCTGGGTGGACGAGCGGTCAGAGTGTGGACCGGACGTCACCATGCTCTTCAGTAGGCACGCCCGAACCGTTCACGAACACCGTGCCAGGTTTTTCCCTTCGAGCGATACTTGAAGGCCCGGCGCTCAAATATATATCAATACCGGCCCGGAAACCTCCGTTTCCGTGTTATCCACCTTAATGCCGACGTGCCAGCTTTGGGTGTAGGCGTAGTCTGACGCGGTAGAAACGTAACATTATGGGCGCGTTTCTACCGATTTGCTCCCACCTGGTGCGCGGCGATGGCCTCGGCGTAGAGCGCATCTACAGCCGCGACGTGGTCGGTCCAGCGAAATCCGTGCGCGACGCGCTCCCGCCCGGCTTTTCCCAGCCGAACGGCGAACTCGTAGTCATCGGCGAGCCGGTCCAGGGCGGAGGCCAGCGCTGCGTCGTCGCTAGGCGGAACGAGGAGGCCCGTTTCGCCATCGACAACAGAATCGAGGAAGCCCCCTGCTGCGCTCGCGACGAACGCGCGCCCGTTGGCTCCGGCTTCGAGGGCCGTCAGCCCCGCTGGCTCGGGCCATAGCGACGGCGCCAGCACGGCGCGCGCCTGAGTCACGATGCCCGCCACATCGCTCGGCTCCACCCACCCATGGAACGTGACGCAGTCTGCAATCCCCAACTCCTCCGCCAACGTCGGCAGCCGATCCGACAGTTCCCCATCACCGACCACGTCGAGGTGCAGCGGGGCCGTCGTTCGGGCGAGCGCACGCAGGAGCCAGTCGGCGCCTTTCACCTTGCTGAGACGCCCCACGAACGCAAAGCGTGGAACGCCCTCGGCGGGCGGCGGCGACACGTCGCGCGGTTCGGGGCCTGCGTGGAGGATGAGCCGCGTGCGCGATTCGGGATAGCCTGTGCGCCGCAGCCACTCGACCTGGAACGTGCTGATGGCATGCCAGTGCGCACGACCGCGCGCGTCATAGTCGTTACGGGTCTGCCCGAAGAGGCGTTGGAGGTTGGCGCGCTTCAGCGAGCCGCAGCGCTGCGTGACGTGGCTGGCGAGGCATGTCAGCCGGTTGTAGGACCGATCACAGGGCCGCCCGGCGCGGGCTAGGAATTTCTTGCCCGAGGGGCAGTATGACGTGTGGACGTGGAGCGTGCGGATGGCCGGTGCAGCATCGTAGACCTCAGGAGCGACCGCATAGTGCAGGTGGAGCGCATCGAGATCACGCGCGGCCGCAGCGAGTGCCAGGCCGTCGTTTACCACGGCCACCTCCCCCGCCCCGTCGATACCAGGCGCGCCCGAGAGCTTCAGCATCCGGACATCGTGCCCCGCCTCAACGTGGGTGCTAGCGAGGCGGCGAACGTAGTTCTCCAGCCCGCCTTTCGACCAGTGCGCGACGTAGTGCCCGATTCGCATCAGCCTGCCGTGCGCACTTCGTCCAGCCGAACCGTCGCGGCGAGCGGACTGTCGTGCAGCTTCGTGAGGCGATCTACGATGGCGTCGACGCTGCCGGTGGGCACGACGTAGCCGTTTTCGCCGTCGCGGACAATCTCGGCCATGCCGGTATCCTCCGTCACGATAGTCGGGACGCCGCAAGCGAGCGCCTCGGCGGGTGCGTAGGCCCAGCCATCCTCGTAGGTCGGATGTACGTGCGCGTCGGCGCGGTGGAGGTGCGGGAGCGGGTCCCCCGGCGCGAGGCGGATGCGCGGGTCAGCGGCGATCTGCTGGTCGAGGTACTGCCGCATGCCGCGCGTAGCCGGGCCGCCGATCAGAATCAGCTCGGCGCGTTCGATGGGCAACGCCCGGAACGCCTCGATGAGAAGCGGCACGCCCTTGCCAACGTTTACGCTGCCGCAATAGGTGATACGGAAGACGCCATCGTCGGTCCGCTCAGCAGGCGGCTGGTAGCGCGGATCGGTTTCGAGGACGACGCGACGGAGCTTCGACTCGGGGAAACCGCGCTCGGCGAACGATTGCCGCGAATAGTCCGATGCCACCCAGATCACATCGGCCTCGGCGTACTCGCGGAGCGTCTTCCTCCGCTGCGCCTCGCCGAGCCAAGAGTGGTCGAAACCATAGCGCTCGTGTGCCTCACCGTGGCGCGCTTTGAGGTTGTCGACGTGCGAGTTGGCCGCGTGCAGATGCGTCTCAGCACCGTGGACCTTCGCTGTCTGCATCGAGCGCAGCGCCTTGCCGACGAAGCCAACGAACCGCTCCGTGGGTGGCAGGGCACGCGCCACGCCTCGGTCGAAGAGGTCGCCCCCGACGTAGTCGCGTAGGCGTCGGCTGAAGCGCAGCGGCGTATAGCGGTAGAGCGCGCGCTCGTAGGGCACCGCGACAACCTGCCCCTCGGCATCTCCATCGGGTATGGCTGAAGCGAAGTAACGAACTGAGTGCCCGGCCTCACGCTCGGCCGTGATGAGTTGCGCGAGGTGCTGGCTCAGCCCACCGCGCTGGAACGGCTTCGCGGCGCAACTCAGGACGACATCGACAGGAGCGTTCTTGCTCATCGCACCCCCTCCGTTGCAATGCCGTACCAACCCCACACGCCCGCCTTGTTATCCTGAACTTGATTCAGGATCTCAACGGCTCGGGAGAGATGCTGAATCAAGTTCAGCATGACAATCAGGGAAGATCTAGATAACGAGGGATTAGACCTGGTCGTAGCCCCAGCGCTGCACGGCATCAAGGCCGGTGAGCGCGGCGAAGGCTTCCACGCCCGGCTTGAATTCGCGCTTCAGCCGCGTCACGAGCGCATCGTCGAGGCGCTCAGCGTCGCGGAGCACCACCTTCTGGTACGCCCCCTTCACCATCCGCTTGCGCACCGACTTGGGCAGTAGCGCTTTCGCAACGGCCTTGACGGCGGCGAACGGTCCGGCACCGTGCTCCAGCTTGTGGACGAGCCCTTGCGCGCGCCGCGACGTGACGACTTTGCCGCCCGTATTGTGCTGTTCGAATTCGGGAGCGAATTCGGCATCGACGCCGAGGTGCTCGAACACGCGGCGCACCGTGCCGGGGTTGTCGGCCTTGAAGTCGTCGAAGAGGAGCACGAGGACCTGCTCCTCTGAGAAATGTCGGTAGACCCGTTCGAGGTGCTCGGCGTACTTCACGCGCTCGCGGTAGAACAGGAATTCGGGGACGAGGCAGCCGTCAGGAATCTGCTCGCCGCGTTTGCGCGCGTCTTCGAGGTCTAGCGCCCGCTCGAAGTCCTGCTCGGCCTCGCCCTCTTTGATAGGGTTCTTGAGCATCTGCACGTGGTAGGAGCGCAGAAAGCTCACCGGCTCGCGGAAGATGGCGATCAGCCGTGCATCGGGATCGAACGCTGCGATGTTGGAGATCGCCTCGTCGGAGTAGAGGTAGCACGCGCTCGCATCGCCGCAGCGCTGGTTCGGCTCGGCACCGGCGAACATGGCGAGGTAGTCGGCCTCGGGACGCGGGTGGAAGAGACCCGCCGGGTCGGGGTCGCGGCAGAAGTCGGTCGCGAAGTAGTTCGGCTCCTCCGGGCGACACACGAAGAGGTCCGGGTGCTGCTCCAAGAAGCGGCTCATCGCCGTGGTGCCGCTCTTCGAGTTGCCGACGATGAAAAACGACGGGCGCGCCGTCTGCTGCACCGTTTGCGCCGATTTCTTCTGTTCTACGCTGCTCTGGATCGTGGTCATTGCCTTCAGCAGTCTCTCATTCTCCCCTACGTGTCATGCTGAACTTGATTCAGCATCTCAATAGAAGCGTCAGAGATCCTGAAACAAGTTCAGGATGACAAAAATGCGAGTTCTCGATTCAGCGTTGCTACCCTCAGTATTGTCTAAGCTCTACGCCTCGGCGAGTTCGAGCTTCGCGGGCGGCGGCGTGGCGGGACGCGGGGCGTCCTTGTACCACAGCTTCACGAGGTCGCGGTCGATGACTCCGGCGAGGTGTTCGACCTCGTCGCGGAAGTGGGCCTTCAGCCAGGCACGCGTCTCGGCCTGCATCAGCGGCTGCTTCTTGTGCGTGACGTTGCGACGCAACACCTTGTGAAACACCTTGCGCCGGAGCCCCTGCGGCGTGAGCGCCTTGATGACGGTGCGCAGTGCGGGCAGCGAGTCGTGCTTGAGCATGAGCCGGTGGAGCGTATAGCTCTTGATCTCGCGGCTGCTGTTGACGACCTCGAACGACGCCTTGAACGCGGTGTCTTTCACGCCAATGAACTCGAGCGACTCGCGGTAGACCTTCGCCACGTCGGCCTTGATGTCGTCGAGGAGGACGATTTTGACCTGGTCGCGCGGGAAGACGTCGAGGTAGCGCTGCACCTGCTCGGTGTACTTGGCCACCTCGGTGTGGAAGATGCGCCGGGCGCGTACGCCACGCTCCGCATCAAGATCGCGCATCGACTCGAACTCGGCCTTGCGCTCGTCTTGGTTGGCGAGGGCTTCCTCGAACGTGAGCGGCTTCACCGCACCGACGTTCGTCTCGTAGAGCACCCCGTTGGGCACGAGGTCGCGTACCCACATGAACATGTTGTAGAGCGAGTACATCATGCTCGCGGGTTCGCGCAGCATGATGATGATCTTCGCGTCGGGGTTGTGCGCGTAGATCTCCTCGGCAGCCTTTTTCGAGTAGAGGTACCACACCGAGGCCTCGCCGGTGAGTTGGCCGGGAGCCGCACCCTTGAGCTTATCGTAGTACCAGTTGAGGTCGCGCCGCCCCCCGCGGTAGAACTCGGGGCGGAGGTCGCTGCCGAAGTGGTGCGGCTCCTTGAACGGGAGGTGGAGTTCGGGGTGCTCGCCGAGGTACTCGAAGAGCGCAGTGGTGCCGCACTTCGGGGCACCGACGATGACAAATTCCGGGATCGGCATGAGGGTCGGGTCGGAGGGTGAAACCGAGCGGCGGATCGGCGGAGAGGGCTAGTTACCCCGGTCGAAGATGTTGAGGAACAGCAGCGTCAGCGCAGCCACAGAGGTCGTCACGGAGAGCACGTCGCGCCAGTAGAGGCGGGCGCGCACGCGGACCTGCACCGAGAGGATGTCGTTCTCCGTCACAGGCGGCGGGACGGCCGTGCCACGCTCTACGTCGGCGAGTTGCGCTTCGAAGAGGAGGTCGCGGCCGTTGGTACCCTCGCGGGAGAGCCGAACGATGGCTTCCTGGGTCCGCCCTTCCTCGTCCGTGCCGATGACGGGACCACCGGCCACCGAGAGCACGTCGAGGAGTTCCATGGTGCGTGGCACGCGGTAGCGCCCGGGCTGCCGGATGGCGCCCCACACGTCGATTTCCATCGCGGGGATGCCGGGCGGGACGTAGCTGTAGACAGCGGCAAGACCAGTGCCCCCGTCGATGCCAGGGGTCCCGCTCTGCGCGAAGGCTTGGGAGACCGTGAACGGCGCAAGGAGCGCGCAGAGGAGGAGGACGCGCCGGAGCGCGGAGGGCAGCAGCATCGGGGTGTGGTCAGATGCGGGGGGATACAAAAAGCGGCGGGCGAGAGCGGCTTCTCGCCCGCCGCGCAGGGGGTCAAGCCAACCGGCTCAGGCGTCGGCGGAGGTTTCCTTCTTGGCGAGGGTGGGCACACGGGCCGTGCCCGCCCCATCGCCGCTGACGCCGCCTTGCAGCTTCATGAAGTCGGCGAAGTCAGCAGAGCGCCCGCCGTAGCTGTCGCCATACTTGTAACCGTAGCCGTAGCCGTAGCCGTAGGACTCGCCACTCTCCTTCATGCTGTTGAGCACAGCGCCGATGACCGGGGCGCCCGCGTCGCCCGTGGTGAGCAGCAGTTCGCGTGCACGCTGCAGCGACCGCCAGCTCGTCTCTTCGGCACGGGCCACGAGGAGCGTCGCGTCGCAGTAGGTGGCGAGCAGCACGGCGTCGGTGACGGCCAGGATCGGCGAGGTGTCGAGGATGACGACATCGAACTCCTCGCGGGCTGCCGCGAGCAGCTGCTCCATCTTATGCGAGCCGAGCAGTTCGGCCGGGTCTGGCACGACCTGCCCCGCGGGCAGCACGTAGAGGTTGTCGAGGTGGTTGTCGAAGCGGCCCCAGTCGATGTGGAGCGGGCGGCGGTAGTTCTCCCAGTCGATGGGGGCGTCCTGGAAGAGCAACTCGGCGAGGCCGCGGTCGCGGTTGACGCCGAGGAGGCGGTGGCCTGTCGGGCGGCGCAGGTCGGCGTCGATGTAGAGCGTACGCTTGCCCGCCTGCGCGAGCGCAATAGCGAGGTTGACGGCGGTTGTGGACTTGCCTTCGCCCGGACCAGGGCTCGAGATCATAATCGCCTCCAGCTTCGAGTCAGGGAGGCTGTACTGCACGCTCGTGCGGAGGTGGCGGAACGCCTCCGTGACCGACGATAGCGGGTGCATCGCAGCGACCACCAACGAGGACACCTCGCGTCCTTCCACGTTGACGAACGGCTGCCCGTTGAAGTGCTTCTTGACGAGGCCGCGCAGGTCTGGGATCGTACCGAGGAGGCTAAACCCATGGCCCTTCACGTCCTCCGGCACGCGGATGCGGTGGTCGGTGGCGTGGCGGAGCAGCGCCAACCCGAAGGCCAGCACGAGGCCCAGCATCGCGCCGAGCAGGAGGTTCTGCGGGATGTTCGGCGACATCGGGGCCGCTGGCGTTAGCGCGACGCGGAGCAGCTCGACGTAGCTCACTTCTGACTGGGCCTGCGTGCGAGCGTCGTTGTACTTCTCCTGCAGGATCAGGAACGACTCGGTCGCCACGGCGAGGTCGCGCTCCAGGCTGGCCAGCGTCGCCTGCTGGCTGGGCAGTTCGCGGAGCCGCTGGTCGTTGCGCGCCTGCTGCGCACCGAGCGCGGCCGCCTGCAACTGCAGCCGCGAGATGTCGAGTTCGAGCCCGAGGGCTTCCTGCTTTTTGACAGCGAGACCCGCCATCGCATCCCCGTCGAGCGAGATGTCGGCGAGCGAGAGGCTCTCCTCGACGAGTTGTTCGCTGAGCACCTGGATCTGCTGGCGCGCCTGTTGGATCTGCCGCTGCAGCTGCATCACCTCAGGCACACCGGAGGGGTCCTGAAGCAGCGCCGGGTTGTTGGCGTAGTAGGAGCTGAGCGTTGTCTCGAAGCCCGTGATCTTGTCCTTGAGCGCGTCGATCTCGCGCTGCGTCCCGGAGGCGGTCGCGCTGACGAGTGACGGCGTGACCGCGGCCAGCTGGTTGTTCAGGGCGTTTAGTCGGATCTGCGCCGTCTGACGCTCTACGTCCGCGTCACTAATTGCGATGCCGAGCTCGGTCGAGCGCTGCACAGCCGTCTCAGCCTCCGTGTCGAGGGCAACAAAGCCTTCGCGCTCTTTAAATACGGTGATCTCCCGGTCGAGCGCGCGCAGCTGGGCTCGCTTGCTCGCCACCTGGTCCTCCAGGAACTCACTGGCGGCTTCGCGGCCGGCGGCCGACTTAGAGCGGGCGTACTCGCGGTATTCCTCGGCGTAGAACTGCGCCATGTCGCGCGCCACGCGACGGTTGTGGTGCTTCGCCCCGATGCGGATCATGTCCACCTGCGGGTTGAGCGGCGCAATCGTCACAAAGCCGAGTTGCTGCATCCCGATGGCGACGGCCTGGTTGACGTCCGTCTCCGGGTTGCGCATCATCGCGTCGAGGCGCTCCTGCGTGGCCTCGTCCTTGATCAGTTCGCGCGAGTTGTATCGCTCCAGGAGACGCTCTGCGACGCGCTCGCCGATGGAGAGCGACTGCCGCAGCGTCTCGATTTCGTTGGCGAGCGTGCGCGTCTCGCGCATGCCGAGGATGCCCTGGATCGGGTCGCCGCCGGTGCGCTGCGTGTCGATGGAGACGATCGCGCCGGTGGCATAGATCGGCGTCTGGAAGTAGGTCCAGGTAGCCACCGCGCCAAAGGTCACCATCGCCGTGAGCGCCATCACAAGCCAGTTGCGCTTGAGCATCTGCGCAAAGGCCGCTGCGCTAAAGGCGGTAGTGCTGGAAGCCGTGGCGGCCGAGGGTCCCGTCTTTTTAGTCGGAGTAGACATACAGGGAGGTAGTGTCGCGGGAGGTCGAGAGGACGAACGGTGCAACCGCCGCTCGTCGCGTGCAGCAAGTCACGCGACGGGACCAGCGGACGCAGGGTCAGCTGGCGCCCTTGCGCGAAAGAACGGTCGGGACGGTGCGCGCGAGGAGGTACAAATCCAGTGCCATCGACCAGTTGCGGACGTAATGGACGTCCAGATCGCAGCGGCTGCCGAACGAGAACTCATTGCGGCCGAGCACCTGCCAGAGGCCGGTGATGCCGGGCAAAGTACGGAGGATCATTCGCTCCTTCCCGGTCATCTCGGAGAGTTCATTGGGCATGTAGGGACGCGGTCCGACGAGGCTCATGTCGCCGCGCAGCACGTTGAAGAGCTGCGGCAGTTCGTCGAGGCTGAGCTTGCGGAGCCAGTGCCCCACCGACGTCACGCGGGGGTCGTTGGTGAGCTTCTTAAACTCGGCGTACTCGGCGGCCGCCTCGGGATCGCGGTCGAGCACCTCCTGAAGCCGCTCGTGCGCGCCGACGTACATGCTGCGAAACTTGAGGCACCGGAACAGATGGCCGTCCCGTCCGATGCGCTCCTGGGCGTAGAAGATGTCGCCCTTCGAGTCGAGCCGGATCAGCAGGCCGATGAGCGCCAGCACCGGAGCCAGCAGCACGATCGCGATCAGGGAGAGCACAATGTCGATGACCCGCTTGACGCGCTGGTGCATCGGGTTGAGCAGGTGGTCGCGCACCTCGAAGGCGAGCACGCCGCTAAAGTCGCGGGCCGTCACCGAGAGGCTTGCGAAGCCGAACAGGTCCGGCACCACAAGGACGCGCTCGAAACCGCTCGCGTGCTCTTCCATGAGTTCGAGGAGGTGCTCGCGGTCAGCCGACGGCATCGCCACGATGGCGTACGGGACGCGGAGGCGGCGCGCGTAGGTCGAGGCCCGCGAGAGGCGTCCCACCACGGGCACGCCGCTAATCTCGCGAGGGGCTCCCTTCGTGTCGGTGAAGACGGCGACCGGCCGGAGGCCAAGCTCCGGGCGGCCCTGCAGGATGCGCACGATGCCTTTGCCGGTCCGCCCCGCTCCGAACACGACGACGGCGCAGCTCCACCACGACTTCGAGCCGAAGAAGGAGCGGGCGAGCGCACGCGCGAAGGGCACCGTCGGGATGGCGAGCACCCAGGCAAGCGCAAGCGTCCCCACCATCGGCGACACCTTGCCGAGCACCGACATCAGCACCGTTGCCACGATCAGGTACGCGAGCGATGAGGCGATGCTCAGGCTGCGCACCTCCTTGACCGGGGGCAGCGGGAACGTGGCGTAGCAGCCAAACGCCGCGAACATCACGAGCGCCATGACGACGGTTGCCACGGCCACGCGCAGGTTTTCCTGGGCCGCGCCGATGGCCTCCATGAAGACCATGGCCAGCCCGATGCAGAGCGCGAGCGTCACCGCATCGAAGAGCATCAGCACCAGCGTGCGCGCCCATGGGCGGACGGGGGCGCGGAGCACGCGCGGCCTCACGGCCGTCGGGGCAGAGGTGCGGACGCCCTCGCCGTGGGACGGCGCGTCGGGACGGATCAGTTCGAGTACAGGACTCATGGCTACGAGAGCGAAGGGAGGGCGTCGGAGGGGGTGGGCAGCATGGCGGACTGCACCGGAGAGCGGAGGATCTGCTCGGCGTCGCCGTCGCGGCTGAAGGCCAGCCAGGCTTGGTCGAGCAGGTCGGCGAGCCGTGCACGGAAGCGTTCGGCGGCGAATGTCTCGGCGTGGGCGCGGATCGCGTCGGGGTCGAAGCGCGCGTCGTCCTTCTCAAATCGAGAAATTGCAGCGACGAGAGCCTCGGGGGTTTGCTGGTCAAAGAAGATGCCAGTCTCGTTTTCTCGCACGGTTTCGAGCGCCCCGCCCCGTCCGTAGGCGATGACCGGGGTGCCGCACGCCTGCGCCTCGACCGGCGCGATGCCGAAGTCTTCGAGCGCGGCGAACACGAAGGCGCGAGCCTCGCGAAGCGTAGACTCGAGTACCTCCAGCGGCTGGTGCCCAAGCAGGTCCACGTTCGGCGTCGCGATGGCTTGCAGGCGACCCATCTCGGGACCGTCCCCTACCACCACGAGCCGCTTGTTGGGCATTTGGGCGAAGGCCTCAACGATGAGCCGGATCTTCTTGTAGGGCACGAGCCGCGAGCAGGTACAGTAGTAGTCGTCCCGGTCGTAGCCAACGGTGAAGCGCTCGACGTTGACAGCGGGGTGCACCACGGCGGCGGGCCGGCGGTAGAGCTTGCGGATGCGCTTGGCGACGTAGTGCGAGTTGGCGACGTAGAGGTCGGGCCGGTCTGCCGTCGCCGCGTCGAACGTCCGCATGTAGTGTAGGATGAGGCGCGCAAGTTTGCCTTTGAGACTGTGTTCGAGTCCCCCTTCGCGGAGGTACTGGAACTGCAGGTCCCACGCGTACCGGATCGGGCTGTGGACGTAGCTCACGTGGAGCTGCTCCGCAAACGTGAGCACGCTCTTGGCCACGACATAGCTCGACGAGAGGACGAGGTCGTAGGCCGTGAGGTCGAACTGCTCGATGGCGAGCGGCGTGAACGGCAGGTAGTTGCGGTAGCCTTTGCGCGCGAACGGCAGCCGCTGGATGAACGAGGTCTTGACCTCGCGCCCGCCCAGGAAGTCCCGTTGGTCGTCTGGGAGGAACTCGATCAGGCTGTGCAGATCGGCCTCGGGCAGCACCGCAATCATCTGCTCCAGCACGCGTTCTGCCCCGGCATAGACCGGGAGCCAGTCGTGCACGATGGCTGTGCGACTGGGCTGAAGGCGGCTGAGGGCGGGGCGTGCAGCGCCGGGTAGGGCGACCATGGCGAGAGGGGGCCATGTACTAGAGAAGGACAGACTCGTCCTGCCACCGTACAACAGCGGCTCCAACCTCTTTCAAATCGGCCAGATGTAACAAAAGTGTTACGATCTAGATCTTTGTCTAAGATGGATAGTCGAGGCCGCCCTGTTAGTCCCGCGTTCCCCTCCACGGTGAGCAGAGGGACGGCAGGCGCTCACCAAAAACACGGGGTAAACGAGTATAGTCCCCCCTCATCTTCAAGTCAACCAAACCGACCATGGCGCCTCAGTTCTAGGCAAGTCTCCATGTCCAGCAGTCACCAAGCCATTCTGAGAGGACTTACCCCCGAACCGCCCGGCGCAGCGCGAGGAGCAGGCCGACATGGATGCCCTCATGCAGGTTGTTGAAGTGCAGCGCCGTCTCAAACGAGTCAAGCGTGATACCTGTCGAGGTCGGGTAGCGCCTGAAGCTGGCGAACCGTCCCGCCGCATGATCCTCGGCGAGGCGAAGCGGGAGGTCCGTGAGCAAGGTGCGGACATGCGCCACGTCGGGCTTCCAGCCATTGGGCCAGTCGCGGGGGCTGGTGCCCTTGCGGCAGCGCGCCACGAGGACGTCGTCCACGAATAGCGGTAGCCCGGACAAGCCATAGTGCAGCAGTTGCTGCGTGACGGCGAGATGTGCGAGGTGCCAGAGCGCGTGGTTGTTCCACCCATCCGGGATCGTCCGCAACTCGGCGTCGGTGAAGCTGTCGGCGATGCGCAGCACGAAGCCGCGTGTCTCGGCGAGCAGGGCGATGGCGGGGTGAGGGGCTGACATGCGCGTCTCAATGCGGCCGGGAACGAGAAAGCGAGGAGCCAAGGACCTGTGGACGATGCGAGCCTGGGACGGTAGCGCAGAGGTCGAGGGCCTGCTTGGAACTTACCAACCCAGCCACGGAGCGGGAAAAGCTAGCACGTGGTCGGGTCAGGCAGAATGCTGCGGCTGAGCACGGCGCGAGGTCGGCCCACCTCCCACAGCCACGCCGAGTGATCTGGACTCGTGCCCTAGGATCGCCCCTCCGCTAGAGAATCGAGCGACGGTGCCATGCCCGTGCGCCGCCTCATCGCTGAGGCCAGCATCATCATCTCGCCGACGTTTTCGAGCGTGAGCAAGCCCACGAGCGCGCCTTCCTGATCCACAACCGGCAGCATCGAGACGTCGTCGGCCTGGAGGCGTTCGAGCGCCTGGTCGAGCATGTTGCCCGCGTTGACGGGCGCCGGGGCGGGCAGCATCACCTGCTGCACGCGCGTCTGCATCGTCTGCTCGGAGAGGGCCTGCACGAGACGCTTGCGCGTGAGCACGCCCACCATCTGCCCGTCCTGAATCACAGGGAAATCCTGCTCCGAGACGGCCAGCAGCAGGTCTACGGCGTCCTGGAGCGTCTGCCACGGGTGGAGGTCGTGGTAGTCGGTCACCATCGCCTGGCGCACGTGCACGCCGCGCGTGGCAACGCGAAGCTGCGTAGCGCTCGACTCCTGCTGGGCGCCGAGGTAGACGAAGAGCGCGATGAAGAGCAGGAACGGGTTGAACTGGATCAGCCCGAAAAAGCCAAAGACGATGGCCATGCCTTGTCCCACACTAGCCGCGATCTGCGTGGCGCGCGGGTAGTCGAGCTTCAAGGCGAGGAGCGCTCGGAGCACGCGCCCGCCGTCCATCGGGAAGGCCGGGAGCAGGTTGAAGACGAGCAGCGCCACGTTGATCCACATGAGGCTGGGCAGGAAGTAGTCTGCCGGAGCCGCGAGCCCGCCGAACTCGTTGAAGTCGGGCAGGCTGCCGCGCGTGACGAGATAGCCCCCTGCGATGAGGCCCGCGACCACGAAGTTGACTGCTGGCCCGGCAAGCGCCACAACCAACTCCTGCCGCGGCTTCTCAGGGATGCGTTCCAGCCGCGCCACCCCGCCGATGGGATAGAGCGTGATGTCGCGGGTTGGCACGCCGTAGCGCCGGGCTGCGAGCGCGTGGCCGTACTCGTGCAGCACCACGCATGCGAACACGGCGAGGATCAGCCCAACGCCCGCCAGCGCCGTGGCGAGGTCGTTGCCACTGAGGACGTAGTAGACGAACGCGCCCGCGATCAGAAGCAGGAACGTCCAGTGCAGAAAGACGTCGATGCCGACGAACCGGCCGACGCGGAGCGAGCCGCCCATGACGACGAGAGCGTAGTGAAGCCGATAGGGTGAGGCTCCTTCAAACCCGCCCGGCCCCCGGATTGTTCGGTGTGCTCACCGCTCCACCCCGGTTCACGCTTCACCCTGGTCCGAGCTACACGGCGGTTCGAGCTACACGATCTCGACGAGTTCGAGCGCGAACGTGAGGTCCTCGCCCGCGAGCGCATGGTTGGCGTCGAGCATGACGGTGTCATCGGCGACCTCCACGACGCGCACGGGAACGTGCTGCCCTTCGGGCGTCTGGAGATGCAACTCCTGCCCGACTTCCGGGACGACGCCCGCCGGGAACTGGTCGCGTCCGACCTCCAGCACCATTTCGGGGCGTGGCTCGCCGTAGGCCTGCGCCGCAGGAATCGTGACGGTCTTCGAAGCGCCAACCTCCATGCCGGTCACGGCGACGTCGAAGCCGGGGATGACTTGGCCGCTACCGAGGGTGAATTCGAGCGGCGCGCGGCCCTCGGACGAGTCGAACTGGGTGCCGTCGGCGAGGGTGCCGGTGTAGTGGATGCGGACGGTCTGGCCGGTGGCAGCGGTAGGCATGCGATGGGGCGCGATGGTGGGGAAAAACGCCGCGCACGGTGCCTGGCGTGGAATCCTGACGCGCCGCGGTGGCGTCGGCACGGGGCACCTCCTATGCGGTTCCAACCTGCCTCTGCTCTTCGCCCCGACTTCGCCCGCCATGTCTACCCTCTCCGATCCGCTGTCCGACCGAGACGCGGTCCTTCTCCCGCTGCGCCCCACGCTTCCTGCCGAGGCGCGCTACGCTGAAGCGGCTCCCGGCGTCCCGTTGCCGGACGACCTCGAAGCGTTTCAGACGCGCACGCTCCGCCCGCTGCTAAAGCTCCAGAATCCCCTGCTTCTCGCGCTCGTCGCCGACCACCTCGGACGCACCACGCCGGGCTTCCCCGACTTCGCCCCAGCCGACCAAGAGGAGCGCCTCGTGAAAATGCTCCGGCAAGACGCGCGGTTCAAGCGCACGCTCTATGGCTTCGTTGCAGGGCTGTGCACGGAGCCAGAGTTCGCGTTCTTCCTGCACCACCGCGCGGAAGTGCGACGGCGGATGCTCGCGCTGGTCACGGAGCGGCTGCGGAGCCAGACAGCCACGCTAGCCGCGCTGATCCAAGACCGGACCCACGACTCGTAGACACGTTGGGAACCTCATCTCTTTTATTTGTTACAACAATTAAATTCTTTCATCCAGCCCCTATTTGCCATGTCAACGCCAATCACGGGCCTGCACCACGTCACCGCCCTCGCCGGGCCGCCCCAGCGCAACCTCGACTTCCACGTCGGCACGCTCGGCCTCCGGCTCGTCAAGCGCACCGTCAACTTCGATGCGCCTGATGTCTACCACCTCTACTACGGCGACCGCGTCGGCACGCCCGGCTCAATCCTCACCTTCTTCCCGTTCCCGATGGCGGCGGCAGGCAAGCTTGGCGTCGGCGAGTCGATCGCGACGGCCTTCGCCGTCCCCACGGGGGCCCTCGACGCCTGGATGAACCGCTTCGCCGACCTCGCCGTCGACTTCGACGTGCCGACGGAGCGCTTCGGCCAGCGCGTGCTCGCCTTCCGCGACGCCGACGGCATGCCGTTCGAACTCATCGAGACGGTCGGCCTGACCGCCGAGTCGAACGAGACCGAGCGTGTCTGGACCGATGGCCCTGTCGACGCCGAAGCGGCCATCCGCCGCTTCCACAGCGCGACGCTCCTCGTCGACCGCCCCGCAGAGACGGCGCGCATCCTCACCGACGTGTTTGGCTATGAGGAACGCGCGACGGAGAGCCACCGCACGCGCTTCACCGTCGCGGGCGAGGGCGCGGTTCACATCGACCTGCTCACCCCCGACCAGATCACGACGCGCGGGCGCTCTGGCCATGGCACGACGCACCACGTCGCTTTCCGCACGCCCGACGACGAGACGCAGGCGACCGTCCGCGAGCAGCTGATGAGCCTCGGCCTCGGCGTCACGACCGTGCAGGACCGCAACTACTTCCGCTCGCTCTACTTCCGCGAGCCGAGCGGCGTGCTCTTCGAGGTCGCCACCGACCCGCCGGGCTTTCTCATCGACGAGGACCTGTCGACGCTCGGCACCGCGCTCAAGCTGCCGCCGCAGTACGAGTCGCGCCGCACCCACCTCGAAGCGTCGCTCCCGGCGCTGAGGGACCCGGTCGTGGCAGCCTAGCGCGGTGAGGCGGTGAGGCGGTGAGGCGGTGAGGCGAAGGTGCCTCTACCTAGTCGTCGTATCAAGCTTAAAGCACCGCAACACCGCCTCACCCTGTAGCACCGCCGCACGCCCTACAATGGGCGATTGAGTGTGATGTGGTACACCGGCTGGCGCTCTTCGAGCAGCACGTGCCAGGTGCCCTCGGCCTGCATCTCGGCGAGAACGCGCCCCATCAGTCCCGAGAGGTGGTCCCAGTACGCGCCGGTCAGCAGCGCCGTCTCGCGCTCGCGAGCGCGGTGCACAAATGCGTCAAGAGGCGCTGCTGTGCTGTCGGGCGCGGTCGGGTGGTAGAAATAGCGCGTGTACACGAGGTCGACGCACGTGCCGTACTCGTGGCTCGACGTGCCTGAGGTGGCGTTGCGGTTGACCTTGCGGAGGTCGGCCTGGCTCGCCCCCGTGCGCAGGGCCGACGAGATGGCGTAGCGGAACGGCGGCAGGCCCTGCTCGGCGAGCCGTCTCTGGAAGCGACGCCCGATTTCAGCGAGGGCCTCAATCGCAGCAGGCGTGACGAACGGCGCCGAGTGCTCCAGCACGACGACCGTGTAGTGCTCCGTATCGACGAGTGGCACGAGTCGCCCGGCTTCAAGATGCTGTTGCAACTCCGTGTCGGAGGAGACTGGAGCCACGCCGAGACGTCGGCCTGCGGCGAGGTGCGCGCTGTACGACGGGCGGTAGGGCCGGTCGCGTAGGCGGCGTTGCTCCTCGTTGTCGAGGGGGCGGATGCGCTCCAGCGCGGCATGCTGCCTCTGCATGACCGTGTCGAGCGAATCGAGCGCGGCGGCGAGGACGGCATCTGTGATCCCCGCCGACGATGCCGGGTCCGTAGACGCCGTCTCGGCGCAGCCTGCGAGGAGCACCAGCGAGGCGAGGAGTAGCGATCTGGCGCGCATTACTCTACCTCGATGAGACCGCACGCAACGGCTGGCCCGGCATTACCGAGCGGCTGCGTGTGGAGGTCGTCGAGGCCCGCACGGACGACGACGGCGAGGCCGAGCGCGCGGTCGAACGGGAGGTCGGGCACGATGCGGTCGTAGCGCCCGACGGGGTCGCGGTGGCGGATGCGGAGGTTGCCGAGGTCGCCGGGGCGGCGCGCTTCGGCCGGCGCAAGCGGTCCCCCGTGGGGGCGGTCCCGCGTGTCGAACGTGGGGGCGCCGGGCACGGCCGCGCAGGCGACGGCGTCGACCACGTGAAAGCCATATTCACCCGGCGCGAGGCCGTCGACGCGGGCGAGGAGCCGTGTGCCTTCGCCCATGCGCTGCGCGATGACCTGCCCCGTCACGCCGCTGCCGTCCACAGCGTCCAGCCGGGCCACAGCGTCCAGCCGGGCCAAAGCGTCGGTCGGCTGCGCGTACAACGCAGCAGGCATGGAAACGAGGAGCGCAAAGAGGCGGAACATGCACGCCCTACCCCGCGCCCGTCCTGCGGTTTCGCTCGCGCTTCGCCTTCGTGCCCCGCTCCCCTCGCAGCCGCCGCTGTTGCTGGGTGTAGCTTCCGCGCCTACTCCTCCGCTCCATGCCTGACACCCACCTCCACGTCGACACTCTTGCGATGCGCTACGGACGGCGCGTGCTCTTCCGCGCGCTATCGTTCGAGGTGGCGGGCGGTACCTCGCTCGCGGTGACGGGCGCGAACGGCTCTGGCAAATCGACGCTGCTGAAGATCCTCGCGGGCCTCGTCTCGCCCGTGCGTGGCACCGTCCGCCTCGTGCTCGACGGCGCGGACGTGCCGACGGCGCAGCGCCCGCGTCGCGTTGGCCTGGCAGGCCCCTACCTCGGCCTCTACGACGGCTACAGCGCCCGCGAGACGCTCGCCTTCCTTGCCGAGGCTCGCGGCCTGCACGATGCGCCCATCCTCGCCCTGCTCGACCGCGTCGGCCTCGGCCCCCGCGCTGACGACCGCGTGGGGACCTTTTCCTCCGGCATGCAACAGCGGCTCCGCCTCGCTACGGCGCTCCTCGCCGCGCCGCGGGTGCTGCTCCTCGACGAACCCGGCGCGACGCTCGATGCGGAGGGCCGCACGCTGATTCGGAACATCGTCGCCGGGCAGCAAGCTGCAGGCACGCTCGTCGTCGTGGCCACGAACGACCCGGCCGAGGCGGCGCTGTGCGACCGGTCCATCGCCATCGCAGCCTAAACCGGGGGCATTGCCTGCGGAGCGCGGTACTGTGCTATAGCACCCACGTGGCGTCGTCTTCCAGCTGGCGGGCGAGGGCACGCTTCATCAGCCTATCGTGGAGCGCGCGGACCGGCTCGCCCTCGGCGGGATGACGCTGGACGTAGTGGCCGTCCTGCCGTAGGTCCCACGCGAGTCGGTTGTCTTCCAGGCAGCACTTCAGCGTGCTGACGAGCCGCCCCTGCAGGTGCGGGTCGAGGACGGGCGCGATGGCCTCGACGCGGTCGTCGAGGTTGCGGCGCTGCCAGTCGGCGGAGCCGGTGAAGAGCTCTGGCTGGCCGTCGTTGTGGAAGTAGTAGATGCGGCTGTGCTCCAGGAAGCGCCCCAGGATCGAGCAGAGGCGGATGTTCTCCGAGACGCCGGGGAGGCCAGGACGCAGGCGGCAGTGCCCGCGCACGATCAGGTCGATCTCGACGCCCGCCTGGCTGGCTGCGTAGAGCTTCTGGATCATCCCCACATCGTCCAGGGCGTTCATCTTCGCCACGATGCGGCCCCGTTTGCCGGAGCGGACGATTTCAATTTCCCGATCGATGAGCGCGTAGAACGCCGGGCGCATGGCGCGCGGGGCGATGAGCAGCCGCTCATACTCCTGCTCGTAGGCGTAGCCCGTGAGGACGTGGAAGAGGCTCACGAGGTCGCGCCCGACGACGGGGTCGCAGGTGAGCAGGCCGAGGTCGGTGTAGAGCCGTGCGGTCTTCGGGTTGTAGTTGCCCGTGCCGATGTGGCAGTAGGTGCGCAGGCCGTCCTCCTCCTCGCGGATCACGAGCGTCGTCTTGGTGTGCGTCTTCAGCCCGACGAGGCCGTAGGTGACATGGACGCCCGCCTTTTCGAGCTGCTGCGCCCACTCAATGTTGTTCTCTTCGTCGAAGCGCGCCTTCAGCTCCACGAGCGCGGCGACGAGCTTGCCGTTCTCGGCGGCCCGCTTGAGCGCGTCGATAATGGGCGAGCCCTTGCTGGTGCGGTAGAGCGTGAGCTTGATCGCGAGCACCTTCGGGTCATCGGCGGCCTCTTCGATGAACCGCTGGACGCTCGCCGCGAACGACTCGAACGGGTGGTGGACGAGCAGATCGCCCGCGCGGATGGCGGTGAAGATGTCGGCCTCCTCTTCGCTCGCGCCTCGGTGGCGGAGGCGGACCGGCACCGTCGGCTCCCAGTCGGGGAAGCGATGGGTCGGCAGGTCGAAGTCGGCGATGCCGTGTAGGTCGGTGAGGTTGAGCAGCGTGCGCGACTCGTAGACGTCGGCGGCGTCGAGTTCGAGCTCGCGCATGAGCAGGTGGCGCACGCGCTGCGGCATCGCGGCCTCCACTTCGAGGCGGACCACATCGGCGAAGCGGCGCTCGCGGACCTCTTCGGAGATCATCGCGAGCAGGTCGTCGGCTTCCTCCTCGTTGCGCCGGAGGTCAGCGTTGCGCGTGACGCGGAAGGCGTGCACGGCCACGACCTCCATGCCGCGGAAGAGCACGTGCGCGTTGTGCCGGATGAGGTCTTCGAGCGGGACAACCTCATGGGGACGGTCCGGGAGTGGCACCCAGCGACCGCGCCTGGGCGGCACCTTGAGCCGCGCGAAGTGCTCCGTACCCCGCACCGGATGCCGGACGAGGATCGCGAGCGAGAGCGACAGGTTCGAGATGAACGGGAACGGGTGCCCCGGGTCGACGGCAAGCGGCGTCAGGATCGGGAAGACCTGGTCGAGGAAGTACTGGTCGAGCGCGGCGCGGTCTTTCTTCGACAGCTCCGCGTAGCGGTGGATCTGGACCCCGGCGCGCTCGGCGAGGGCCGGGCGGATGGCCTGCTCCCACGTCTCCGCGATGGCGTCGATCACGGGCAAGACGGCGGCCCGCGAGAGCGCGAGTTGCTCGCCGGGCGAGCGGCCGTCCGGGGAGGGGATCCGCACGCCGGCCCCGAGCTGCCGCTTCAGCCCGCCCACGCGCTTTCGGAAGAACTCGTCGAGGTTGGACTCCGTGATGGCGATGAACCGGGCGCGCTCCAGGAGCGGCAGCCGCTCATCCTGCGCCTGGGCGAGCACGCGCCAGTTGAAGTCGAGCCAGGACAGCTCGCGGTTAAAGAGCAGGCGGGGGTCGTCTAGGTCCGGGTTGTCCGGGACGTCTTGCGGCACCACGGCGCGAGGCACCGTCGGCGAGCGGGCTGGCGGCGGCGGCTCGGCCTCCAGACGGATGGGCTCCGAGAGATCGCCGTATAACTTGACCCAGCGCACGTCGGCGTCAGACCCCTCGGTCTCCGGCATGCGGGCGGCCCCGGTCTGGGTCGTTCCAGCATGGGTCGCCTCTGCGCCGGGCGGCGGGGTCTCAGGGGCCTGACGAGGGGCGGGCGTCTCGGACATAGGGCAGGAGAAAGACAGAGCACAAACAAGATGCGCATACACGCGAGGTGCTCAATCTAGTTCGATCTGGCCCGGCCGTGCCACCCGGGCACTCGCTGTCAGGGGACCACCGGGGCCTCAGGCTGCTTGGGCGTCGCTGTCCGCGCCCCACTCCAGGAACGCGCCGGTTTGCACGTCGCGCTTCATGTGCTGGTAGCGGAGCATGAGTTCCTGGAGCGGGCGCAGGTCCTCGCCTGCCTGGTCGGCGGCGAAGATGCGGCGCTGCACGTCGGCGATGGCCTGGTCGAGGCGCAGCAGCTTGAGCACCTGCATCGCGCTCGTGGCCGCCGCAAACGGGTCGCGGTGCGGGTCCTTCACGTCGATGCCGACGCGCGACCAGTTGTCGGACACGGCGTGGCGCTCCACGAGCGCTTCGGCCACGGTCTGCTGCACGGCGGGGCCGAAGGTGCCGTCCTTGAACGGCGTCGCCTCAATGCGATCCTGCTGCGCCTGCTCGATGAGCTTCTCGATGGTGGTCTGCGGTCCGCCCTCGCTGAACTCGGTAAGCGCCATGCGGGTCAGGACGTGCTCCACCATGGGCATGCCGTGCTCCAGCATGAGCTTGACGAGCAGCAGCTCGGCCGGGGACGCCGCCGGGCGAGGCGTGGGCCGCCGCGTGGTGAGGTCCGGCGCCCGTTCCGCCCAGGATTCTTGGGGCGGCCCGTCTGTGTTGCGGTGGGCGGCGTCGCGCGGGCGAGCGTTGCCCCGAACCTGGTCGCGAGCGTACCCGTCACGGCGCGCGCCATCGCGGCGCGCTGAGCGGGTACGCTCACGGCCCGCCTCGGCGAGGGCGTTGCGGAAAAGCGGGCGCAGCGTTGCGTCGGGGACGCGCAGGAGTTGAGCGGCGCGCTGGACATAGCCTTCCTGCACAATCGGGTCGGGGATCTTCGCCACGGACGCCATGAGGCTGTGGACGACGCGGCTCTGCCCCTCGGGCGTGTCGAGTTCGCCGCGCCGCTTGGCCACGGCTACGCGGAAAGCCACGAAGTCCATCCGGTCGTCGCGGAGGACGCTGCGGAACGCCTCCGCGCCGAACTGCTGCACAAACGCGTCGGGGTCGGCGCCGTCGGGCAGCGCCACGGCGAAGACGCCGAGCCCCTCGCCCAGCACGAGGTCGATGGCGCGCAAGGCGGCGTCGAGGCCTGCGGAGTCGGCGTCGTAGAGCAGCACGATTGCCTGCGCGTAGCGGCCTGCCAGGCGGATCTGCTCGGCGGTGAGCGCGGTCCCACTACTGGCCACCACGTGCTCGACGCCTGCCTGGTGAAGCGAGATTACGTCGGTGTAGCCCTCCACGAGTAGCGCCTCGCCCTCGCCGCGGATGGCCTGCTTGGCCTGCCGCAGCCCGTAGAGCACGCTCGACTTGTGGTAGACCGGCGTCTCGGACGAGTTGAGGTACTTCGGCGGGTCGCCGTCTTTGAACGGCGGCGTGACGCCGGGGATGACGCGCCCGCCGAAGCCGAGCACCTTGCCGACGTGGCTGATGATGGGGAACATCGCGCGGCCCCGGAAGCGGTCGTAGACGCCGCGGCTGCCCTCGCGCGCGAGGTCGGCCTTGACGAGCAGGTCGGGGGCGTAGTGCGCGGCCTGCGCGGCGTTCACGAGCGCGTCCCAGCTGTCGGGCGCGAAGCCGAGGCCGAAGCCGGTGATCGTCTTCTTGCTGAAGCCGCGCTGCACGAAATAGTCGAGGCCCGGCTTTCCGACCTCGGTGCGAAGTTGGTCGTAGTAGAACCTCGCTGCGAACCGGAGCACCCCGTGCAGCGCCTCGCGCTCGCTGGCGGCCTCGCTCTTGCCCTCGCTCTCCGGGATCTCGATGCCGGCGCGCTCGGCGAGCAGCCGCACCGTCTCCAGGAACTCCATCCCCTCGACCTCCTGCACGAACTTGAAGAGGTCCCCGCCCCGGCGGCAGCCGAAGCAGTAGTAGAGGTTCTCGCCCGGGTCGACAGAGAACGAGGGCGACTTTTCGTTGTGGAACGGGCAGAGCCCGAAGAACCGACCTCCGCGCCGCTTCAGCCGCACGTAGTCGCCCACCACGTCGACCAGGTCGACGGAGCGGCGGACTTCTTCGATGACGGTGTCAGGGATGGGCATGGGGCGACGACCAACGAGCGCCGTCCAAGATCCGCACAGACGGCGGACCGTGCGCGGGCGTCGCTCCGACTGCCCCCGAACTAGGCCTCCTCCCACGGAAAGCAGGCTCTCACAGAAACAGGCCCAACGCCGAAGCGCGGGCCTGTTCGTCTTGGTGGCGGGGGCTGAGCGCTCCCCTGAGCACGCGGTGGGCCGTCAGCGGTCCTCGATCCTTCGCATCGGGCCGATGCCCGCGAACGAGGCCGTGCCCTCACCGTTGGGTCCTGACACCGAGATCTTCGATTCCACGTGGACCGGCACCGTCTCCGACGCCTGGTCGTTGATGAAGACCGAGAAGCTGTAGTCCGTCACGCCTGCGATGGGGCCATAGGCGATGATGTGGCGCGAGATTTCGGCGTTCACATTGCCGGCCTGGTCGATGTTCTCCCCCTCCGAGGTCACGTTGATCGTGGTGCCTGCCGAGAGGGGGTTGGTGTTCCGGTCAGCCACGCGGTAGTCGAACCGGACGGAGCTGACGAAGACGGTGTCGGCCACGCCGTCGGGGACGTTGTCGAAGGCGTTGGTGGCGCCCGTCGTGTCGCCGGAGACGACGAACTCCTGCTGCCGCTGGTCGAGGATCGTGACGATCGGGTAGCCCGTGAACAAGACGCGCGTGGTAGCCTCGATCACCTCCTGGTTCTCGTTGCTCGTGCGCGCCCGGACGGTGCCGGGGCCGCCTCGGTCCAGGCGAGGCTGCGCCGAGATGAGTTCGACGTTGGCGATGCCGCCATCCGTGGGTGCGGACCCGACGACGATGCCCTGATCGGTGGTGAAGTAGACCTGCGTGCCATCTTCGACGGGGTTGCCATACTTATCGCCTACGAAGGCTGTGACCGCGTTGGTCAGCCCGGAGAGCTCAAGGGCCGGGCCGAAGTTGGGCGTCTCGTTGACAACCGAGAAGTGGGTGGCGTCCGGTAGGCCACCGTGCACGACGAGGGTGACAGGGGCCGTGCGAACGGGGTTGCCGGCCGGGTTGACGGCGTCGACGACCTCCGCTACGATCTGGGCCGTGCCAGCGACGGTACCGCTGGTGAAGGTGAATTCCGCCTTGCCGTCGCTGTCGGTGAGGATTTCCTCGGGGAAGATGAAGCTCCCGTCGGCCCCCTGGCCGTCCGGCGCGGCGTCGATCCGGACGCGGACGGACGCGGCGTTCTCGCTCGTGATGGGGTTGCCGTTGGCGTCGAACACCACGAAGATCAGCTTGCCGATCTCGGAGCCGCCGACCCCGCTGACGCTCACCTGCTGCGCCGAGCGCTCGTCGAATGTGATGCTCGCTGCCGTCGTGCCTTCCACGCCGCCGGTCGTGCCACCGTCGGCCGGACCGCCGGTGTTCTCGGCGATGGTGATCTGAAGGTCCCGCATCGTATAGCCCTGCCCGCTGGAGACGAGCTTGGTGACAGGCGCCGAGACGGCGGAGCCGAAGGAGGCCTCGATCGAGACCGTGACGGCCTCTTCCTGCTGTGTTTGCTGCGTCGTGTTGGTGTTCTGGACCGCGTCGCTGATCTCGAAGGAGAAGGCGTAGGCCCCTATCGAGTCGGTACGGGTCTGCCGGACGAACTGGTTGGCGACGAGGTCCACGAGCGCATTCTGCACCGGGTCGCCATTCTGATCGATCACGCGCCCGTCGACGGTGACCGAGTCGAGTTCGGAGAGCGAGTCGCAACCGCCCAGCAGAAGGACGACCCCGAGCAGCGCGGCGCTCAGGAGCGAGGAAGGGCGAGGAAGGAAACGAGGCATGTTCGGATACATGGAGATCGACAAGTCGGCGAGGAGAGGCATGGGTAGATGCAGCGATTCGACCTGCACGTTTCTACCCGCAGCCCCGATGTGAGCGGCCCATCTCCCCAGAGGCGAATGCTGTGCCGATGTCTGTCAGCCGGTCTGATTTCCGTGCGACGGGCCCTCCCAGCGCGTTTTGGTGAACCAGAATGCCGCTCCCTGTGCCCTCTCGCTCGCTCGACTCGCCCACGCGTCCAGGCCAGTGCTTCCGAAATCGCCCGAGGGCGTACGTCCCGTAACCCCGCGCCGCGTTTCGCCCGGCCGTCGCTACCCGTCCACTGCCGTCCGGATGCGCTCGACCTGCCGCAGGTGCACCAAGTCATGCGCCGCGAGCAACGTGACGATGCGGCCTACCGACTCCTCGCCGCGCTCGGCATGATGACCGACCCGCGCCCAGGCCTCGGGTTGCTGCCGGGCGAGCCAGCGCAGGTTGAGCGCCCGCAGCGCGGCGAAGTCGTCGAGGGCCTCGGCGAGCGTGACGCCGTCGGGGCCGAACGCTGCCGCCCACGCGTCCTGGTCGTAGCCCGCCAGCGCTGGACCGTCCTCCGCGACAATGACGCGCATGCGGTAGCCGTAGACCAACTCTGAATCGACGAGGTGCTGCACGGCCTGCACGACTGACCACTTGCCCGGCTGTTCCGATTGCTGGGACTGCGCCTCGGTCAGCCCCGCGACGGCCGCTCGTAGCGCGTCGGGCGTAGCGCGCTGCACCGCCACCGGATCGCGGTCGCCGAGCAGCGCGAGCAGCGCGCGGACGTAGTCGGCAGGGCTGTCGGCGTACGAGGTCGGCATAAAAGGCATCGGCGTGCTTGGCGGTGCAACGTCTGGGCGGTGCAGCGTCTGGGTGGTGCAACGTGGTGTCTCCGCGATACTACCGCAGAGGCACCGTATGCCGTTCCGCGCCACGTCCGGCCTTCTCTAGGTCGACCCTAGAACCCAAACTACAGGTCCTAGAATCCAGACGTCAGCCCTAGAATCCAAACGTGGCACCGACAACGAGCGTCGTGCGGGTTACGTCTTCGAGGACGAGGCGCAGACTCTCCGGATTGCTCAGCGTGCCGGGGTCGTCGCCGTCCGGGAAGACGTTGTCGATGGCGACGAGTTGGTCCTCGAAGCGCGTGTTCACGAGAGCAATGTTGATCTCGGACGACCGTCCCACCCGGATGCCGACGCCTGCCGTGACGGTGCGCCGCAGGCGGTCAGCCACGGCGTCCACTGCGACCTCGCGCCGCGCGCGGTCCACCACGAGGCCCGTCGCGTCGCGGAGCGGATCGGGCTGGTAGGCAAGCCCGAAGCGCGCCGTGGCGATGCCGAAGTCGTAGGCGGCGCCGAAGCGCGTCGTGAAGGCGTCGTCGTAGGTGCGGCGTAGCGTGCTGTTCTGGTCCGCAATGAAGAGCAGGTCGTCCTCACTCGTGAAACCGTCGGTGCGGAGGCGGGCCTGGCTCCAGTCGACGTACTCCACGTCGGCGGCGAGCGTCGCGCCCGCGATCTGGTAGACGACGCCCGCGCCGAGCCGCCACGGCGTCGTGAAGTCGTAGTCCACAGGGAAGAGGTCGCCAAACGAGTCGATGGTCTCCTCGACGACGTTGACATAGGTCGGCGTCTCCACGACGAAGCCGAGCCGGAACCCCCGCTGCGCTTCGGCAGAGATCCCCACCCGGGCGTTCACGCCGCGCGCCTCCTGGTCGATGCTGAACACCACCGGGTCGTCGCCGAAGAAGCTGGCCGCGCCGATGGATTCGGTGAAGTAGGAGCCGAAGAGGAAGTTCACGGAGCCGCCTACCATCACGCCAGGGGCGATCTCCACCGCCGCCGCCGCCGAGAGTTCGCCCGCCTGCCCCTCCGCGAACACGTCTTCCTCGAATCGGTCTGCGACGACGGTGCCGTCGCCGAGCGTGCCCGTGACCTCGGCGTCGTAGAAGAGCGCGCGGTCGTAGGTGCTGGTGCGGTTGTAGCCAAGCCCGACCACGAGCGAGCCGCGCACGGTGGGCACCTTGGCGGCATATCCGAGGTGGCCGAGGCGCGCCCCGCTGGAGCGCGTGGAGCCTTCCAAGGTGCGCCCGTCCAGCCCGAGGCTGGCGTCGTCGCCGGAGAGGCGGTAGGCCGCGTCGCTCTCGGTGCCCGTCAGGTCGACGGACGCCGTGGCCTCAGAGGTGCGCAGCCAGCCCAGGTTGGCGGGGTTGGAGAACGAGGCCGTCCAGCCGGGCATGCCGCCGATGGCCGCGCCGCCCTGCCCTGCCAACTCGGCGCCGAGCGTGGCCTGGCGGCGGCTGAGCAGGAGCACGTCCTCGGCCGTCTGAGCCGCCGCGGCGGGCGTGAGCAAGAGAGCCATGAGGGCAAGGCTGTGAAGCTTGAGAGAGCAGAGGCTACGCATGGGGGCGAGTGTCGGGTGAGACGTGGCGGCTCGATGCGAGGTCGGGGCGGCCCTGTGACGTGGCAGCGCGCACCGTGAGGACTAGACATAGCGGAGGCCCGCACGGGGCGCACGGGCCTCCTACTTGGCAATCAGACGAAAGGAGAGCGGAAGCCGGCGACTAGACGTTGCCTCCGCCGCGGCGGCTAGAGCGACCTGACGAGCGGTTGCCCGACGAGCGGTTGCTGGACCCACCGGAGCGCGCGTTGCCCGACGAGCGGTTGCTCGACCCGCCGCTTCGGGTGCTCGGCGTCGAGCGCGGACGCGACGACGGCGACGGGCGCGTCTGCGGGCGCGGTGCCGGGGCCGGGCGGCTCTGCGGACGCGGCGCCGAGCGGGTGCTGCTGCCCGACGAGCGCGACGAGGGGCGCGTCCGTGGCGTGGAGCGGGCGTTGTCGCCATCGTCGTTCCCACCGCGGCGGGTACGGCTGGGCGCCGGGCGGCTCTGCGGCTGGCGGCTGGGTGCGGGACGTGTCTGCGGCGTCCGGTTCGGGGCGGGGCGCGACTCAGGACGACGCGCGGGTGCCGGCCGCGTCTGCGGAGTCCGGCTCGGTGCGGGGCGCGTCTCCGGGCGCGACGACGGTGCCGGGCGCGACGACGGTGCCGGACGAGACGAAGGCGCCGGACGAGACGACGGTGTTGGGCGCGTCTGCGGGCGGGGTGCTGGACGCGTCTCCGTGGTGCGGCCCGGGGTCGGGCGTGTCGCAGGGCGAGGCGCCGGACGCGTCTCCGTGGTTCGGCCCGGCGTTGGGCGTGTGTTCGGCGCGCGGCCTGGAGCCGGGCGCGTCTGCGGCGTGCGCACAGTGCCCGGCCGTGTCTCCGGCGCACGGGTCGGGCGTACGGTGCGAGTCCCCTCAGAGCTCGGTCGCGCCGGGGATACGGCGCCCGGACGCGTCGGGCGCACGACGGTACGTACTGGCTCATCGGCGCCGCGGACCGGGCGGATGGAGCCCGTGACAGGCCGGTCTAGACGCCCGTCTCGGCCCGTGGACCGGATCGGGCGCAGCGTCGTCTGGCGCACGCGGTCGCGGCCGTCGTCGAAGACGTAGTAGTGGTCGTTTCGGTAGTACACATCGCGGTACTGGACGAAGACGGGCTGGTAGTAACCTCCGCCATACCACGCGATCGGACGATGGTAGAAGGGCCGGTGGAAGAACGGACGATGGTAGAAGCCGCGTCCAAACCCGAAGCTGAAGCTGACCGAGAAACCAGGCCGGTAGAACGGGTCATGGAAAAACGGGTCGTAGAAGAAGGGGTCCCAGAGCAGCGGATCGTGGAAGGCCCAGGCGGGACGGTACCACAGCGGACGCCAGCGCGACCAGCGATACGGGCGGTGGTAGCCCCCCCCATAGTAGCTATCGTAATAGCCACCGCCATACGAGCCGCCATGGTAGGCGTCCTCGTAGTAGACGTTCTCGTCGTCGTAGTAGTAGCGCGTGACGTTGACGTCGTCCTCGCCATAGCCGCCTTCGTAAGTGCCCTCGTCGTAGTAGCCGTCGCCGACATAGCCTTCCTCGGCATAGCCTTCCTCGGTATAGCCGTCGGTGGCGTACGCGTCCTGGCCGTAGACCTCGCCCTCGGTGTAGACCGGCGCCTGCACACCGACGCGGGCCGAGAGGGGCTCGGCGTCCTCCACGGGTGCCGTTGCATAGCCCTCGTCGGCATAGCCCTGGTCACGGGCGTCCGTCTTCGGGTCTTCGTAGCGCGGGCTGTAGGTCGGGCGCCGGTCGTAGCGGTCGGACGCGTTGGCGAGCTGCGTATAGCAGCCCGAAAGCAGCAGCGCCATGAGCGCCAGCGAGAGCGCGGGCAGCAGCGAAGAGAGCCGGGGGCGTAGCGGAGGGCGCATCATGGCAGCGGTGGGTCGGGAGGACGATGGGAGACAGGCTCGTGCAGCCTGGCCGCAGAGGCGAGCGCGAAAGTAACAGCGTCACCACAGAAAATGGACGCCTGTTCAAGGACGAGGCTGGGACGATAGCCGTGTGCCAACGCCGTGCGCGGTGCCAAAGAGCACGTGAAAGCCACGCTCGGGCGACCTCCGCATGGCACGCCGCAGCCCGCGCGCCGTTTCTTGGTCGTCTGTTTTACCCTTCCGCTCTCCCGACCGCCTTTCCCGATGGCTGACAAGATCACCCCGCGCTCCGAAGACTATTCGCAGTGGTACCTCGATGTCGTGCAGGCCGCCAAGCTCGCCGACTACTCGCCCGTGCGCGGCTCGATGATCCTGCCGCCCAACGGCTATGCGCTCTGGGAGAACATGCAGCGCGTCCTCGACGGCATGTTCAAAGCGACGGGCCACCAGAACGCCTACTTCCCGCTCTTCATCCCGCAATCGTTCCTCTCCAAAGAAGCCGAGCACGTCGAAGGCTTCGCGAAGGAGTGCGCCGTCGTGACCCACTCGCGGCTACGCACCACGGCCGACGGCACGGGCGTCGAACCTGATCCCGCCTCGAAGCTCGCCGACGGCGAAAACCTCGTCGTGCGGCCCACCTCGGAGACGATCATCTGGGACACCTACAGCCGCTGGATCCAGTCCTGGCGTGACCTCCCCATCCTGATCAACCAGTGGGCCAACGTCGTCCGGTGGGAGCTGCGCACGCGGCTCTTCCTGCGCACGATGGAGTTCCTCTGGCAGGAAGGTCACACCGCGCACGCCACCGAGGACGAGGCCGTCGAGGAGACGCTGCGCATGCTCGACGTCTACACCGAGTTCGCGGAGGAATACATGGCCGTGCCGGTCATCCGCGGCGTCAAGACGGCCAGCGAGCGCTTCGCGGGGGCCGTGGACACCTACTGCATCGAGGCGCTCATGCAGGACGGCAAGGCGCTCCAGGCCGGCACCAGCCACTTCCTCGGGCAGAACTTCGCCAAAGCGTTCGACTGCACCTTCCAGAACAAGGACAACGAACTCGAACACGTCTGGGCGACGAGTTGGGGCGTCTCGACGCGGCTCATCGGCGCGCTCATCATGACGCACTCCGACGACCAGGGCCTCGTCCTCCCGCCCCGCCTCGCGCCGACGCAGGTCGTGATCGTGCCGATCTATCGCAAGGACGGCGAGAAGGAGACCGTCATGGAGGCCGTCGCCGAAATCGAGCGCGAGCTGCGCGTGGCGGGTGTACGCGTCAAGACCGACGCCCGCGAGGCCTACCGCCCCGGCTGGAAGTTCAACGAGTACGAGGTGCAGGGCGTCCCGCTCCGCCTCGCGGTCGGCCCGCGCGACGTGAAGAACAACGTCGTCGAGCTCGCCCGCCGCGACGAGCCGGGCAAGGAAAGCGTCCCGCGCGACCAGCTCGCCGACGTGGTCACGGACACGCTCTCGCAGATCCAGGCCAACCTCTTCGCCCGCGCCGAGAACTTCCGCCAGCAGAAAACGACGACCGTCGACACCTACGACGCCTTCAAGGAGGCCATCGAGCAAGGCGGCTTCGTGCTCGCCCCATGGGACGGCACGCCCGAGACGGAGGCGCGCCTCAAGGAGGAGACGAAGGCCACCATCCGCTGCCTCCCGCTCGAATCCGACCCGCACTACGACCCCACCGAAGGCGTCGACATGCTCACCGGCCAGCCGTCGAAGCAGCGCGTGGTGTTCGCCCGGGCGTACTAGCGCCCACCGCTCGCCCCCTCTGCGTCCCACCGTTCTATCGCGTCGAGGAGCCACTGCGGGGCGCCCTCGCCGATGGGGTCGGGCGGGCATGCTCGCGTCATCGCCTCGGCGCGCTCCAGCTGCTCGGCCAGCGGCGGCACGTCCCACGCCGCGCGCTCGGCGTCGGTGGTCGCGGGCTCTACGTCCCACAGCCGGTGCCGCTTCCCGTCGGGGACGAACTGCGTGCCGTACTTCTGGGGCCGGCCGCTGTACATCCGCCACCGGTCGTACGCCGCCGCTGCCAGCCACCGCGCGGGGTGATGCCCGCGTTCTGCCGCCTGCTTCGCCCAGACGTGGCCCTGCCAGGCGTCGTCGGGCGTGTCGCCGTGGTTGAAGAGCCAGGCCGCGTGGTAGTAGTCTTCCGCCACTAAGCTGCGCTCCTCCGCCACAATCTCGGCCGCGCGCTGCCGCCGGTCGCGGTCGCGGGCCCGCATGGCGTCGTATTCGGGTGTGCCGTGCTGCAGCCCCTGCCCGTGGTCACGGTAGTCGGCCTCGTAGAGGGCGCGGAGTTCGGGGTTCATGTTTGTTGGAGAGCTTTGCTGTACGGACTCCGCGCTTCGCTCGGCTCCCCCCGCTTGACACGCCTGGACGGCGGTCAAGCTGTCCCCCTGCGTTCTCGTCCAGAGTGTGAGGGGGACAGTTTTGGTTGACACGGGAGCGCAGCGACTGTCAACCGAAACGGGGGGAGCGGTCGTGCCGATATGCACCATCACTCGTCGGAGCCCATGCTGTCGCCGCGATACCGGTCGAACCAGGCGAGGATGTAGGCGACCTTGGCAGCAAGCTGACTGGGGCGGTTGGCGATGAAATGTGGGGCGTCCGGGATCTCGACGTACGCTGTCTCGACGTCGCGCAGGCGGAGCGCATGGTAGAACTGGCGCGCCTCCGAGGGCGGCGTCCGCAGGTCAGACAGGCCCACCATAACCATCGTCGGCGTCTCGACGTTGCCCACGACCGAGATGGGCGACTCCTCCCAGTAGGCCATCGGGTTCTCCCACGGCTGGCCGGGGTAGCGGTAGTCGGCGTAGTCGTAGTAGTTGTCGGCGACGAGTGTTTTCGAGATCCAGTTGATGACGGGCTTGACGACCGCCGCCGCCCGGAAGCGGTCCGTGTTGCCGACGATCCACGCCGTCGTCGTGCCGCCTGCGCTGCCGCCGGTCACGAAGAGCGAGTCCTGGTGCACGTCGCCCGTCGCGAGCACGGCGTCGACGCCGGTCATGATGTCGCCGTAGTCGCCGCCGGGGTAGTCGTGGTAGAGGAGGTCGGCGAAGGCCTCGCCATAGCCGGTACTACCGCGCGCGTTGGGGTAGAACACCACGTAACCGTCGGCCGCGTAGAGTTGGACCTCGGGCGAGAACTGCGGCCCATAGGCGGCAATCGGCCCACCGTGGACTTCGACCAGCAACGGATACTGCCGCCCTTCCTCAAAGCCCGGCGGACGGACGAGCCAGCCCTGAATCTCCAGCCCGTCCTCGGACGTCCACGTGATCTCTTCGACGGCACCGAGGTCGCGGTACGGCAGCAGGTCGCCGTTGAGGTCGGTCAGGACGCGCGTCTCGCCATCTTCGACAATCGCTACGTCGGACGGGCGCTCCGCCGTGCCGTGCGTGAACGCGACCGCGCCATCGTTGGACACCGAGTAGGCCCCGCTCGTGTAGGGCCGCCCGATGGCCGTGCCGCCGAGCGCGTCCGTGATCTCGCGCACGGTGCCATCGAGCGTGACCCGCATGAGGTGCGTGAGGCCGCGGTCGAGATAGGTCGCGTAGAGCCCGTCGTCGTGCCAGGTGAGGTTGGCGAGGCTCCGGTCGAGGTCGCCCGCCAGCACCTGGATCTCGCCCGTATCCTGGTCGAGGACGTGGAGGCGCGTGTTCTGGAAGGTGCGGACGCGGTCGTCGTAGCCGAGGTAGGCGACGTGGCGGCCGTCTGGCGACACGGTGGGGCTGCGGTCCGGCCCATCACGGTTGGTGAGCGCGATAATCGTGGTGTCGGTCAGGCTGACCCGGTAGAGTTCGGTGACGTTGTACTCCAGCTGCCAATTGTCACTGCGGTTGCCGGAAACCACGAGGCCGCTGCCGTCGGGCAGCCAGGCGAGGTCGGTGCCGTGCGGGTAGTCGCCGTGCGTGAGTTGGCGCGGCGTGCCGCCGTCGGCGGGGACGACGAACACGTGGCGGAAGCCGGGCTCGATGTTGCCCGACCCATCAGCCTCGTGCTTGACGCGGTCCACGACGCGCGGCTTCGGGGCCCACTCCGCGCCCTTCGGCGGCGACGGGAGGGCCACGTCGAACGTCGGATCGGGCTTCGGGACCAGCATCGAGAACGCCAGCATCGTCCCGTCGGGCGACCAGTTGAGGCCGCGCGGCGACCGGTCGAGCTGCGTCAACCGCGCCGTCTGGCCCGTGTCCATCCAGCGGACGAACAGCTCCGCGCCCTCGCCCGTCGCGGCTACGTAGGCCACGCGCCCCCCGCCCGGCGACCACCGCGGCGCCGACTCATTCGCCTCGCTCGCCGTCAGCTTGCGGTGCCCCTCGCCGTCCGCCCCGACAATCCACAGCGACCGGCGGCGTTTGTCTTTCATCCGGTCCATCCCCGTCCGCACGTAGACGATCTGCGCGCCGTCCGGGCTGATCTGCGGGTCGTCGGCCCACTCCAACTCGAACACATCGGCGTAGGTGAACGGCGTCTGCGCGAGCGCAGCCGGAGCCACGAGGAGCAGGACGACTGCGAGCAGGAGGAAGACACGATATCGAGGCATGGCGATAGCGGGTGAGAGAGGTAGGGCTTGGATCTGCGTCTATACTACTCCACGGCTCCGCATGCATTGCGCTTCGGCTGGCTCCCCCCGTTTTTGGCGACAGTCGCTCCGCTCCTGCATTACCAAAAACTGTCCCCCTCACGCGTGAGGGGGACAGCTTGACCGCCGTATCAGGCGCGTCAAGCGGGGGGAGCCGCCGCGCTGCGATGCCCCATCGAGCTTCGGCGCTGGTGCCTCTCGTCAGCCACGGCACACAACGCTCAGAAGTACCGAATCCACCACCGGTCGCTGGTGCGCTTGTACTCGCCGAACGCACGCGTCGGGACGTAGAGCGCGGCAGCGAGGAGGAACGTGAGTGCCCAGATCTGCCACACGTGGTCGATGTGGTAGAGGTCGCCCGCGTTGGGGCCGACGGTCACGAGCACCAGCTTGTAGCAAACCAGCAGCACGTAGAGGTGCAGCGTGTAGACGAACATCGGCGCCTGACCGAACGTCTGAAGCACGCGCGTGGCGGCGGTGTCGCGCGTGTCGAACCACGCCAGCAGCAGGAACGCGACGCCAAGCGTGAGCAGCAGGAACGCCAGCGACGGCGGGTACTTCGTGTAGTTGAGCATCGTCACCAGCGTGTCGAGGGGCGTCGCGCCGACCGTCCACGGGAGCGCCTCGCCGTAGAGGTTGAAGCCCCGCAGGACGACGAGGAGCGCCAGGCAGCCCCCGCCGAGCTGCACGAGCCGCCGCGTCCGGTGCTTCGCGTCGACCGCCGCCCCGTAGAGCGGGCCGAGCGCGTAGCCGCAGAGGATCACCCCGATCCACGGCAGCGCGGGGTAGGAAATCCACAGCGAGACCACGTCGCCCTCGACCAGCATCCCGCGGTCGTGCAGGATCGTCCACAGCGCGTACCCGACCTCGCCCGGGGCAACGTCAATCGGGTCGAGCAGGTTGTGGCCGACGACGATCGCGAGGCCGAGCGCGGCGATGACCCGGTGCGGCAGGCGCACGGCCACCGACAGCGCGATCATGCTCAGCCCGATCACCCAGATGACCTGCAGGTAGATCGTGTCCGGCGGGAAGCCCCAGAACCACGCCTGGTTGATGAGGACGACCTCCAGCGCCACCAGGAACAGCCCGCGCGTGAACAGGAAGCGGCTCGGCGAGCGCGTCTCGCCCGACCGGGGGTGCGCATACAGCCACGCGCCCAGCCCGGCGAGGAACACGAAGACCGGCGCGCAGAGGTGCGACGACAGCCGCGTGAAGAACAGCCCCGCGCTCGCGGCCTCCAGGTCCACCGGGTCGCCGATGCGGATGTGGTAGAAGAACCGCTCCCGCACGTGGTCCACCATCATCAGGACGATGACGAGCCCGCGCATGACATCGATGGAGGTGATGCGCGGGCGGCGCGTGGTCGGTGCCTCGCGCTGCGCCGCTACGCTGTCCACCCGCTCGGTCGATTCGGTAGGCATGGGGCGGTTCAGGCGAGGGCAGACTTCGTGCAAGCGAGGTGCCGAGAACGACGGTCACCCCGGCCCTAGAGCATAGGCAATCTGCTGGAGAACGTGTCGAGCGCGAGGACCTAGCCCCAGAACCGCGTCGTCCGGTCCGCCTCCGTCGCAAAGCCGTACGCGTACGGGCCCACGAATCCGGGTACGCGCATGTCTCGATGTAGATGAGCAGGAAACTGAGGACGACCACGCCCCGAAGGTCACATCGACCATCTAAGCAAGTGTATGACACAAAGATGTCACCTTAGGCAAGTAGCATACAATGCTCAATGCAGCAGTATAGTTGTTAAAATTGCGCAGCTATTTCCGTACATTTCAGCCCCAAATGCAACTTCTTGCCCAAATGCCGATTAGCCTGAAAGATTTTACACACCTAAGTCGTCTTGCCATTAGCGGTGACTCTGCCAGCGCGGTTGCTCTGGTTCGACGGATAAGCCGCCGTCTTTCGAAGACTGATCCAGAAGCCGCTGCTACGCTCTACGAGCTAGTGTCGGGTAGCACTACGCCTCTTCGCAAGGCCGCTGTCCCAGCGCTCCCAACAGATCAGGACAGCCGACTTCACCTCGTTAAGTTTGAGCCTTCGGTTAGGTTGGGTATTGAGCCTGTTTGGACTGAAGAGGTAGGGAAGGTTCTATCTGACATTATTCAGGAAAGGGAACGTGCTGATGAGCTTGCCGAGCGAGGGTTGCTCCCTACTAGGACTCTTCTGCTAACCGGCATGCCTGGTGTTGGGAAAACCCTTGCAGCCCAATGGATATCTCAGTCACTCGAGTTGCCTCTGATGACGCTTGACCTCGCAGCGGTGATGAGCAGCTATCTCGGCAAGACTGGAAGTAACCTGCGCTCAGTGCTGGATTATGCCGCGAAGACTCCATGCCTCTTGCTTCTCGACGAGTTCGACGCCATCGCGAAACGCCGCGGAGACGACGTGGAGCTTGGCGAACTCAAGCGTCTCGTTACTGTCCTACTCCAATCTGTCGATGAGTGGCCCGCGCATGGCCTCTTGGTTGCCGCCACGAACCACCCTGAGCTGCTCGACCCAGCTGTGTGGCGGCGGTTTGACATAGTCCTGGAGTTACCTATCCCAGAATCTGATTCCATTGGAATGGCTATCCGTCAATTCATCGACGACGCCTTTACTGTGTCTAACTCGACTGTAGATGCAGTAGCGTCCGCTCTCTCTGGAAAGTCTTATGCAGACGCTGACAGAGTTGTACGCCGGGCACTGAGGGCAGCGGTCATCAAAGACATAGATCCTGAGGAAGCGCTCATTGAGGCAGCTATTCTAGGACGGAGCGGTCTGTCAGGAGATCTCAATAAGAATGATCGCATCAGACTTGCCCTTGAATTGGTTCGAATCGGTAAGACCCAAACCAGAGCAGCAGAGGTCGCTGGGATCTCTCGAAACACCGTCTCCAAGTACCTCAGCAGATCATAGCTATGAGTGAGCAAACGAACTATCTCCTTGGACATGGCGAGCGTTTGACCTATCGGGTCGCACGTCACCAAGGCGGTGACAGCAAAAAACCGGCATACGACTTTAATACTGCCCTTGAGCGTATAGGAGCCGATGTCGCCCAAGCAACACGCGTGTTTGAATCGCTACCGGACTTGGCTTGTCCACGAGACGAAGCGGTAGCATCTATCACGATGCATCCCCGCTACATATCCAAAAGCGATCATCCAGCTAATTTTCTTAACCAGATTGGCCTACGTGCCCTTGGTAGTAAATCTGCTATTATCAAGCCGGATAGCTGGGGTGTAGCAAACCCTCCGCAGGAAGCAGTCACGACCGTACTATTTGTGGCCGGGAAGAGAGGGTCTTTCGATGATTGGTCGAATGCTTTTACCTCTTGGCCTGACAGTGGTGCTGCGAGGGACATTATGAAGTTCGAGTCTGTAGATCCACTGACTTCAGCTGAGCGAATTCGTGCCATACCGGACGCTTCAGAGGTTCAGTTGGAACTTGTTCTCCACTCTGATCCATCTGGTCTCATCGTTGACGCTTTTGAGGCTTACGCAAATGCAACGGGCGTATCACTCGATCTCGATCGCAGTAGAGTGGTCGGTAATCTTTGCTTTATGCCTGCCAATGCTGCGAGAGAGCAAATAGAGCAACTCGCAGAATTTACTTTCCTACGAGTCGTTCGCGGGATGCCACAGTTGCGCCCGCTCATTACCCCAGTATTTCGTGTCTCAACTGCAGCTAGTCACGTCTCAATCCCAGATGGAGCCCCTCAAGACTCAGAAACGAGTATTGCTGTATTTGACGGTGGCATTCCGGAAGGCGTTACACTCGACTGGGTAACCGAATATGACACTACAGGCGTAGGCCCGAAGGACAAAGAGTGCACCGAGCATGGCCTAATGGTGACTTCAGCCGTGCTGTTTGGCCATCTCGACCCGAGGCTACCCATCGAGCTTCCTTATGCCAACGTAGACCATTACCGTGTACTAGGCGATGATGCAGGCTCACAAGAATCCAAGCTATACGACGTACTCGACAGAATCGTAGAGGTGATTGAATCCGAATCCAACTCATACGAGTTTGTCAACATCAGCCTTGGTCCAAGAATGGAGATAGACGATGATGATGTAACTCTTTGGACAGCTCAACTAGACGAGGTGTTAGGTCGAAAAAATATCCTAACGACAGTTGCTGTCGGTAATGATGGACAGCTAGACGACGCCCTGGGCTTGAATCGAGTCCAGCCGCCTTCTGACGGTGTGAATGTGCTTGCGGTAGGAGCAAGTGCTTATGCGGGTCCGAATTGGTCTGTTGCAGACTACAGTTGCGTTGGCCCTGGGCGTTGCCCGGGCTTAGTCAAACCAGACGTTGTAGGGTTCGGGGGTAGCCCACCTGAGCCCTTCCTTGCTCTTTCTAAAGAGGACGAGTTGGGAGCAACGGCGGGCACTTCCTTCGCGGCACCTTCAGTACTGCGCTTAGGTGTCGGCGTTAAAGCAGCCCTTGGATCCGAACTTAGCCCACTCGCCATCCGCGCTCTTCTCATACATCACTCAGATCGCGGGGATGAAACCCAGAAACGCGCTGGATGGGGTCGAGTGCCAGATGGGATTGCTGATCTCTTGACGTCAGATAGAGACACAGTTCACGTAGTCTATCAAGGTGAGGTCCCATTTGGGATCCAAGTTCGTGCGGACATTCCCGAACCGCAGGGAGGGTACCAAGGCATGGTCGATATCGCTGCAACTTTCTGCATAGCATCAGCAGTAGATCCCAACCATGCCAATACATATACGCGCTCTGGGCTGGAAGTAGTCTTTCGCCCTCACGAGGAAGTTTTTACAGAGTATCGTGACGGAAGCCACTCAAATCATGCTAAACCAGCAGCTTTCTTCACTCAACGGCAAATGTACCCACCCGATTACGTTTTAAGGAGTGACAGCCATAAATGGGAGCCTGTTCTGAAATCAAAAGTCAGGAAGCGATCCCAATCGCTGAAGAAACCATGCTTCGATATATACCGGTTCGAGCGTGAAGAGGGAGCAGCCCCCACAGATTCAGACGTTCTCAGATATGCTCTGGTGGTGACGGTAAGGGCACACCGCATGCAAGACCTTTACGACCAAATTGTCCGCTCGTATCAGAATGTTTTAACCCCGCTACAACCCAAGATCGAGCTCCGACTTCGAACCTAGGGCTACTCGGAGCTATGCAACATCTACGATTGCTTATAGTGGGCTATTCGATTAAAGCAGCAGAGCTTACGTCACCACTTCCTATACCGAGCACGTCCTCCAGGAAGGTAGCCTGGTAGCGATAGTAGAACAGCCGGTTGGCCAGCTTGCGCCAGCCGTGCCCCTCGTCGAGGAAGCGCACGTACGGGGCGGGCACGCCGCGCGCGCGGAGGTTGCGCACCATCACCTCCGTCTCGGCGATGTCGATGCGCGGGTCGCGGGCGCCATGCGAATACAGCACCGGCACGTCGATGCGGTCGGCCTGGCGGATGGGCGAGTTCTCCTCGTAGAAGGCCCGCCAGCGCGGCTCGGTGATGTCGCCGTACTCGATGCGGTCGGAGGCTTTGAGGCCGGGCGAGGCGACTTCGAGCGCGGTCACCCAGTCGGCCACGCCGTAGAGCGCGGCCCCAGCGGCGAAGTAGCCGGGGTAGGCCGCCAGCACGGCGTTGACGGCATAGCCGCCGTAGGAGCCGCCTACGACGGCGGCGCGGTCGGCGTCCACCAAGCCTTGCTCGCCCAGCCAGGTGAGCATGTCCACGAGGTCGCGCACGGAGTCGAGGCGGCGCTCCTGGTCGTCGAGCGTGACGTAGGTGTGGCCGAAGCCCGTCGAGCCGCGCACGTTGGGCTCGAAGACGGCCAGGCCGCGATCGACGTGGTACTGCACGACGGGGTCGAATGTGGGCCGTGACTGCGCGGTCGGGCCGCCGTGGACGAAGAACACCACGGGCGGCAGGCCGTCGTTGGTGACTGTACCATTTGTGTGGGCGGCTGCGCGGGAGGCATCGTCAGGGAGGTAGAGCAGGCCCTGCACGGTCACGCCGTCGCGGGCGGGCAGCGTGACGCTCTGCGGCCGGACGAGCCGGTCCGGGTCGAGGCCACCCAGGCTCGCCGTGAACGGCTGGTGCACGGCACCGCTGCCGAGGTCCCACACGACGACGCTGCCGGGCGTCCGCCAGCCGTTGACGGTGATCGCCAGCCGGTCCGAGCCGGTGGTGCACTGGAGGCGGTAGACGCCATCAGGGAGATCAGGCACGTCGAGCATGGCGGCGTTCTCTTCCGAATTACTGCCCTCCGCGCTCAGGTCGCGGGCCTGGAGTCGGCTGTAGCCGCCGTCGTTGACGCTCCACACGAGGAAGCGACCGCCGTCGCCGCAGAGCGTCACCTCCTCGGCGTCGCCCTCGGCCGCCGCGATGTTCTCGAAGCCCCCGCTCTCACCATCGGCACCGAGACGGTAGAACGCAAGCGCCGCGAAGTCGCGGTCGCGGTTGGTGGCGAGGTAGAAGCCCAAGCCGTCGGGGGCCCAGGCGATGCCGCCGCGGGTGTGGTTGGCGCGCCGCTCCGGCGTCGAGAGCGTATCGAGATCGCCCGTCTGGAGGTCGAGGAGGTAGAGGTTGTCCGAGTCCTCGCCGACTGTCTCGCTCACGACGGCGTAGCGCCCGTCCGGCGAGACAGCGCGGACGAAGAAGCCGAAGGTGCCTTCGAAGACAAGTTCGGGCGTACCGCCGTTCAAGTCCGCGACGTAGAGGTCGTAGTCCAGGCGGTTGCGTTCGGTGGAGGCGTAGGCGATGGTGTCGTCCGCGAGGAAGTCGCCGAAGACGCGGAAGCCACCGCTGACGGCTGGGAGCACGCGCCGCTCGTCGGTGCCCGCAGCGTTGATGCGGAAGTAGGCCTCCTGCTCATTGCCGTCGTCGTCGGCGCCGTAGAGGAGGTTGCCGCCGGGCGTCCAGCGGAAGAAGCGGATGCCGGTGCCGTAGGTGAGGCGCTGCGGCTGGCCGCCCGTCGCGGGCATCGTCCACACCTGCGCCTCGCCGGTGATCGACCACAGGAACGCGACCGTCTCGCCGTCGGGCGAGAGCCGCGCGCTGCTCACGCCGCCGTTCTGGGCGAGCAGGTAGCGCCCGATGTCCGCCGGGTCGCTCCCCGCGAGTCCTGCTCCCGGCGTCTCCCCATCGGGCGAGACCGCTTCGAGGCTTTCGTCATAGCCCACCTCGCCCCCAGCGACCTGGGCCTGCGCGGCGGGCATCACAAGACCCGCCAGCAACACAGCGACGGCAATTCGGAAGAGAGACGACGGAGACATGGGCCGGAGAAGGTGCAGCGAGAGGTGGTGGTATGTGGGCCAACGTGAGATCATTCCGTAGGCCGAAGATGATACGCCTCCAAGCCACGGGGTAATCAATGCCTCTGAGGGCGTTGGGCCACGTCGCCAGGGGAGCCGCTTCTCTCCACCATTGTCATCCCGGACTTGATTACTGCATGAACCCGCGGTTTCGGGATCCATACCATCCACCGTGTGGATTGACGGCGTCAGCCTTCGTCTCCTCCCTTCGCGCCGGTAAGGGTAGGTGTTCACTCAGATCCGCTCTCCTTGTCATCCTGAGCGCAATCCGCACAGCGGATGAAGCCGAAGGACCTGGTTCGTATCTCTCCGCCAAGAAGTGACTTGGATGCTGATCGATAGATCCTCCGACTCGCTACGCTCGCTCAGGATACCCTCGTTTTGTGGAAGCCTACCCTTGTCAGCGCCTTCGCAGGGATGACTCTGTCGGTAGCGACGAATCACCACGTTGTGCTACGGCGCGTCCAAGACAGCCCGGAAGCCCTGCCCTTCGTTGCCGTAGCTCGCCTCGTAGGCCCCGTACGTCCGGTCGGCTACCTCGGCGAGGGCGAGCAGCCCCTCCGTGCCGCCCCGGTAGCCGCTGCCGAGTGCGCGCGGCCCCGGCCAGTCCGCGTTGACGAAGCCATACGGGTAGCCGAAGTCGTCCACGTAGCCCTGGCCGGGCGTCCCGCGAAACGCGCGGCCCTCCGGCGTGCCGACAGAAACGACGCGCTCCCACAGCCCACCGCGGAGATCGACCACGCCCCAGCGCGAGCGCCGCTCGGACGCGCCCACACGCTCGGGAAGTGCGCCGTCGGCATAGCGGGCGGAGTCGGCGGGCGTGCCTGCGGCGGCCTTCTCGTATTCGAGTTCGGTCATCGGGCGGAGGCCCGCCCAGGAGGCCCAGCCGATGCCGTCGGCCCAGCCGAGGAAGTTAGCGGCGCGGTCCGGCAGGCGCGCCGCGCAGCCCGCATCGCCACATGAGACGGTGCCGCCCTTGTCCGCGTAGCCCGGATACGTTGAGATGTCACGCGCGGACCGGGCACGCGGTGACAGTAGCGTGAGGAAGTCGGCGTACTGCCCCTGCGTGATGGGATACTTCATCACGTAGAACGACGCAGTCCCCTTCGGAAACGCAGCGGGAATCGGCCCGGCTTGGTCACCGCCGACGTAGGCCTCGCCGTCGGGCACGTCGTAGTACAGCGCCGACGGCCCCGCGCCCACGGCGATCTCGTCTTCGGACGCGATACGGTAGGTCCCGCCGTCGGCCGAGCGAAACGCGTTGGGCTGGCGGAGGCTGTCGACGACCGCCTCGCCGACCTCGAACGGGCCGCCGGGCACGTGCACCAGCTCGACGCCGAGCACGCGGATCGGCACGCCGTCTTCGGGCAGGTCGAAGTAGCTCGCGCCGTAGGTCCACGTGGCCTGGACAGTGGCCTGGACCTCGCCTCGGCCGTCGGCGGCGCGGTGCAGCACGAGGCCGTTCGCATATCCGGCGGGCAGCATCGAGGGCGTCGCGGTTGCGGAGGTGCGGCCCTCGGCTGTGACTTCGGGCGTGAGCCGGAGGCTGCTCCACACGCTGGGCTCGCGCTCGAACTTGGCGAAGAGCCACACGGCATCCCAGCTCTCGCCATCGCGCCACGACTCTTCCCACCTTACCTCGAAGGTGACGGGGACCGACTGCGCCGCCGTGTCCTGGTCGGCGAGATGAACGCGGACGTTCTCGATCTCGACGGACTGAGCGTGTACCCCGGTGGTCACGCTCACGGTGAGTAGCGAAAGGACGGCGAACGCAAGACGGCGCATAGCTGACAACGGGGCGGCAACGGTAGAAGGGCGACACCGCAGTGTAACGCCTACGAACCAAATCTGTTGGTCGCATCGACAGGCGGCGATGTCGTGCCGGTAAGCGGCGACACTACCTACCCCACTACGGCCTGGACTTCCGTCCCGCTACGAACCGCCTCACCACGAACCGCGCCCGTGGCCACGTCGATGCGCGTGAGCACGTCCACGAACGCTTGAACGTAGGCAGGCTCTGCGCCGGTGCGCGTCGCGGCGTACCACCGCCGTCGGACGCCCGATTCGGTCACGGGCACGGTGGCGAGGCCGCCGCGCTCCAGGTACGGTGCCACGGCCCAGCGCGCCATCGCGGTGACGCCCAGCCCGGCGCGGACCATCCCGACGGCCCCCTCGGTCGAGAGCGGGACCGGAGTAACGCGGCCTGGCACGGCCCCAGCCTCGGCGACGAGGCCCAGCACGCAATCGCGCTCGATGCAGTCGTGCCACACGAAGAGGTGCGCCCCATCGAAGTCAGCGGCTTCCACCCACGGCTGCGCGGCCCACGGATGCCCCTCCGCCACGACCGCGACAACCTCGTCCTCGAACAACTCGACGAGGCGGAGGTCGTCGAGGCTGTCGTTCGTTGTCAGCAATGCCACATCGACGGCGCGCTCGCGCAAGGCGGCCCCCGGTCGCTCCGCCGCTCCGGCCGCGATCTCGACGTCCACGAGCGGCCAGCCCGCGCGGAACGCGCTGAGCACTGGCGGGAGCCAGTGGTAGGTCGTGTAGCACTCGGCGGTCACGCGGAGCGTCCCGCTGCGACCCGCCGCCAGCACGGCAAGGTCAGACTCGGTCCGCTGCACCTCGGCGAGCACGACGCGCGCCGAGTCGAGCACGCGCGCGCCGGCCTCGGTCAGCACGAGCGAACGTCCACGCCGCTCGAACAGCGCGATGCCCAGGCGGTTTTCCACGTCGCGGAGTTGGTGAGACAGGGCAGGCTGTGAGAGCATCAGGCGCTCGGCCGCCGCCGTCAGCGTGCCCTCCTCCACGATGGCGCGGACGAGACGCAGGTGGCGCAGGTCGAGCGTACCGAAGTCCATAACGAGAGCGAATGGGTTGGATGAAAACAATCGATGGACCGGATGTGGGACGTTCCGGTTCCATCACAACCAGGCCGAACCGTTCGCTGCTGACCAGCCATCGTCGCCTTCGTGCTTGTGCGCAGGTGTGAACGTGTAGACGCACACGGTCCCCTGCACACGCGCACACCTGCATACGTCCACACCGCGGGCCTGCCTCTCCCATCTACCTCTGCTCTCCCCTTTCGACATGCCCGACCTCCCAGCAGCCATGACCGCTGTCGTCCTCGATGACTTCGGCACGCCCTCGGCTTTCCGCACGGCCACGATTGACACGCCCATGCCCGGCCCGGACGGCGTCCGCGTCCGCGTCGAGGCGACGAGCGTCAACCCGGTCGACTATAAGATCCGCGACGGGTCTGCCGCGATGCTCGCGCCAGACCTCCCCCGTGTGCTCCACATGGACGTTGCCGGGACCGTCGCGGCTGTCGGTGCCAACGTGACGGGCTTCTCCGTCGGGGATGCTGTCTTCGGCTGCGCGGGCGGCATCGCCGGGGCCGAGGGGCCGCTCCAGGGCGCGCTCGCTGACTACATGGTATGCGACCCGGCGCTCCTCGCCCTGAAGCCACCGTCGCTCTCGTTTCGTGAGGCCGCGGCCCTCCCGCTCGTCTGGCTGACGGCGTGGGAGGGGCTCGCCTGGACGAAGGCTGCTGTCGGCGAGGGCACCCGCGTGCTCGTCTATGGCGGCACGGGCGGTGTCGGGCACATGGCGGTGCAGCTCGCCAAGGCGCTCGGCGCCGAGGTCACCGCCACGGCCTCGTCTGACGAGAAGGGCCAGACGGCTCGCGACCTCGGAGCAGACTACGTCTCGGACTACCGCACCGAGACGACCGAGGCGCTCGTCGAACGCGTGACAGGCGGCGCGGGGTTCGACGTCGTCTTCGACACGGTGGGCGGCGACAACATCGCGACGGCGTTTGGCGCGGTCCGCGCGAACGGGCATGTCGTCACGACCACGTCCAGCCAGGCGCTCGACCTGACGCCGATGCACATGAAGGGGCTGTCGCTGCACGTCGTGTTCATGCTCCTGCCGATGCTGAGCGGACAGGGCCGCGCGCGCCACGGCGACGCCCTCCGCGAAGCCGCGCGCCTCGTCGCGGCGGGCCAACTGCGCCCCCTGCTCGACGACCGGCGCTTCGGCCTCTTCGACGCCGCCGCTGCCCATGCCCACGCCGAGTCCGGCGCAGCCGTCGGCAAGGTCACCCTCGCTCGCGAGAACACTGCGTAACCCAGATTCGACCTGCTGCTACCGCCTAAAGCTGTGACGTTGCGAAGCCGTATGCCTGCACCGCCGAACGCTACGATGCCAAATGCTGTGACACCCGACTCCCAGCCTGCCCCCGAGGAGCGGGTGGAGGCTCCGGGGTTTCGTCCGATCAACCGAGGCTACGGCTCCGTCTTCCAGCCTGGGCGGCTGACGCTCGGGCTGGTCGTGCCGATCGAGACGTACGACCGCGGGCCAGTGCCGACGATGCAGCGCCACCTCGACCGCGCGCGGCTGGCCGACGACCTCGGCTTCGCCGCGCTGTGGCTGCGCGACGTCCCGTTCAACGTGCCGTCGTTCGGCGACGCGGGGCAGCCATTCGACCCGTTGGTCTACCTCGGCGCGCTCGCCATGGCAACGGAGCGGATCGCGCTCGGCGTGGCGAGCATCATCCTCCCGCTGCGGCACCCGGCGCACGTCGCCCGGGCGGCGGCCAGCGCCGATGTACTCTCGGGCGGGCGGCTGCTCCTCGGTATCGCGTCGGGCGACCGGCCGGACGAGTACCCCGCGCTCGCGCAGCCCTTCGAGGAGCGGGGCGAACGGTTCCGCGATGCCTACGCCTACCTGCGACGTATGGCCGAGCGCACGCCCACCGTGGACAGCCCCTATGGCCGCGTCGGCGCGGGGATGGACCTGCTGCCCAAGCCCGTCGGCGAGCGGCTACCGCTCCTCGTCACGGGCAGCAGTCGCCAGGCCCCCGACTGGATCGCAGCGCACGGCGACGGCTGGATGCTCTACCCGCGCCACAGCGCCGTGCAGGCGCAGGCCGTGCGTGCCTACCGCGAGCGCGTCCTGGCGACGGGCCCCTTCAACAAGCCCGTGATGCAACCGCTCTACGTCGATCTCGACGGCGACCCCGATGCGCCGCCGCGCCCGCTCCACCTTGGCTTCCGGTCCGGGGCCAACGCCCTCACGGCCTACCTCCGCGCGCTGGAGGACGCGGGGGTGAACCACGTCGCGCTCAACCTCCGCTTCAACCGCGCCGACACCGAGGCCACGCTCCGCCGCCTCGCCGACGCCCTTCTCCCCGCCTTCCCGACGCACCACGACTGACGTGTCCATCCAGACTGCCGTACCCAAGACGATTCTCCTCACCGGCTCCACCGACGGTATCGGCCTCGAAACCGCCCGGCGGCTGGTCGCGAGCGGCCACCGCGTGCTCCTCCATGGGCGCAGCGCCGACAAGCTGGCCCGCGTCCAAGCCGAGATGACACAGGCCGGTACCGTCGAGGGCTACCTCGCCGACCTCTCCGTCATGGCCGAGGTTGCTGGCCTCGCGGATGCGGTGGCTGCCAATCACGCACACCTCGACGTGCTTATCAACAACGCCGGGGTCTACAACGCTGCGGCGCCGCGCACAGCCGACGGCCTCGACATCCGGTTCGCTGTCAACACTGTCGCGCCGTTCTTGCTGACCGAGCGCCTCCGCCCGCTACTGCCCGCCGACGGGCGCGTCGTCAACCTGTCCTCGGCGGCACAGGCTCCGGTTGACCTGGATGCGCTTGCGGGACGCCGTGCGCTCGCCGACGGCGCAGCGTATGCTCAGAGCAAGCTCGCGCTCACGATGTGGTCGCGGCAGGTGGGGCAGGCCAGAGGCGATACGGACCCCGTCGTCGTCTCGGTGAATCCGGGCTCGTTCCTCGGCACCAAGATGGTCAAGGACGCCTTCGGCATGGCCGGGCACGACATCGGCATCGGGGCCGACGTCCTCGTGCGGGCCGCGCTCGCCGACGACTTCGCTGACGCCTCCGGGCGCTACTTCGACAACGACGCCCGCCGGTTCGCCCCGCCCCACCCCGACGCGCTCAACGACGCCACGGTGCAGGCCGTGGTCGCGGGCATCGAAGCCATCCTGGCGAGGCTAGGCTACGCGTGAGGCTAGGCTACGCGTGAGGCTAGGCTACGCGTGAGGCTGGCTACTCAGCGGGCGTGACCGCAGCCACATCGAAGCCGCCTGTGGAGCGGACGTAGGCGATGCAGGCCACCTCACCGCGGCAGGCCACCTCGTGCGTGACCGCGCCCGTCGAGCCGACGAAGCTGCCGGGCTCCATCGCAGTGCCCTCGCTCACGTCGTCGGTATGACGGACGAGCGTTCCTTGTACGACAACGGCCCGAAAGCGTGGGCCGTGGCTGTGCACGCGTGCAGCCGTCCCAGCGGGCACCTTGACGAGCGCGCCGCTCGGGTCGTCGCCGCGCGGGAGCCCCCACAGCAGCGCCACCTCCGGACCGGTCTCGGGTCCCTCCAACCAGACGAGGTCCGACGTGCCCAGCCAGACCACGTTCGACGCGTCGACGTTGACTTCAACCTCGTCGGCGGCGAAAGCCTCCTCGGTAGGCTTGACGAGATACGGCCCGCCGTCGATCTCGATGTAGGCCACGTTGGTTACGCCCTGCGCCGAGGTGATGTGCACGTCGCCCGCGGGCTGCGTCCAGTAGGAGCCGGTCGGCATCCAGAGCGGCTCGGCCTCGGGGTCGTCGTTGTGGACGAGACCGTGGATGACCACCCCTCGGTAGGTCACGTTGTGGATGTGCGGCGGCGACGAGAAGCCGTCGTTGAACGCCACGAGGAAGCCGGTCGGACCGGCTCCGTTGCGGTCGCCCCAGAGCGTTCCGGCCCTCGGGCTGGCATCGCCCCGCGCCGGGTTGAGCGGCGTCCATTCGACCTCCGCCACCGGGACCACGTCCACCGCCGCAGGGTCGTCGCCCTGCGCACTGACGGGCGCCGCAACGAGAAGTGCCAGGGAAAGCAAGAGGACCGGTTTCATGAGGCGCGTGCACTGGACGATGGGATGGCTAGTCTGACGTGCCCTCTATCGACCGAGTTCGTCTCGACCGGAATTCCGCCTAGGGGCCCGACGTGTGGACTCTGACCACACACCTCTCAGCCGCGACTCGGCATGGGTGCACCTTGGGGCCGAGTAACGGACACGCAAACCGATTCGCCACCCTCTCCTTCTAGCCTCAGAAGATCCGGTTCGGATACAAGATCAACTGGATGAAGTTGAACTCGACGTTGCCGAAGGCGATGTCCTGACCCTCGGCCACCGGCAGGCTCAGGGTGGGGTACCACCGAAGGTTGGTGCGCAGAATCCACGACTGAAGCCGGTTCGGCCGGATGTCCCAGCCGAAGGTGAGCCCGAAGCCGACCTGCTGTTCCTCCACGTCGGCGGTCCGCTGCTGCTCGAAGGCCTCCTCGAAACTGAGTCGTTCATAGCTGATGGCGGGCCCCACGAACGGGACGAAGCCGTGGTAGTCGAACAGGTACTTGGTGACCTCGAAGACCATGGAGCGCCGCTCTAGCGCCTGCGACGCGCCGTAGACGTTCGTGGAGGTCCCGTAGCTCCGGTACGCCAGGCCGATGTTGAGGTCAGGCCGGTGGAGATAGTACCCGATGCCGAGGTCCGGCATGAGCGAGATGCCGTAGGGCTCCAGGTAGGGCCGCGCGGCTGTGTTGTAGCTGCTCTGGCCCAACCAGAAGGCGGAGGACATGCCTACCCCGAGAAAGACCCCGTCGAGCTTGCCCTGGCTCGCAAGACGGTCCGTGACAGCCTGCGTCTGGCCTGACTCCCAGGTCGCCTCCGCGCTGATCGTCGTGTCCAGTATGTACCTGTAGGCCAGGTTCACATAGACCGGCGGGAGGCTGACGGATTGGCGGGTCGCCCGGTCGATGGCATAGTCGTTCTCGTTGGCATAATTCCAAGCGAGCCCCAGTTCGACCAGGTGGTTCCGGGCGTTGAAGGTGACGCCACCGAGAAGCGGAAAGGCGGTCTGGTACAACTCAGGCCCATTCCCGAAAGCTAGGTTGCTGTTGGACTGCTCGAAGTAGAACGGGGCGACGGAGACACCAACGTAGGGTCTGAACTTGGCGTGCTGGATCCGCCAGGGGTAGTACTTGAAGACGGTCTCCACACCGCGCAAGAACTGGATCTCCTGGCCTCGCTCCTCGGTCTGCGGTGCGTAGAGGGGAATCGCGATGTGGAAGTCCGCGTGCCCCCAGAAATGGGTGCCGCCGATCACAAAGCGAGGGGCGTAGGCGCTGGGCAAGTCGAAGGACTGGACGCGGCCTGCGCCGTCGAGGTACCGCGTGGTCCCCCCGACGCTGGCTTCCACGTCGAGCCCCAGGTGAAGCTGCGCGAAGCGGTGCCGGGTCTGCTTCTCTGTGTAGACCTGGGCCTCGCACAGCTGGACCGGCAGCAATAGCAGGAGTGGTAGGAGGAGCTTTGCTCTCAAGGTGCGCATAGGGCGGCGTGCAATCACGTTGCGTCTCAGGGCCGGGGCAACATAGGCGCGTCCGTTGAGCTTCCGCTGGCCGTACGTGCTCGTTCGTACAGGCCAGGGCGCATGACGCGTATTGGGAGGACTTCACCTACCCGATCGGACCGTGGCGTATTCCGCTGCGAGCGAGTCAGGATGCACCTCCCAGGCGTGGTCCTCGTTATCGGCGTCGGCGTGGCGGGCCTTGACGATGTGCAGCGTTTCCACGCCGAGTCGATACCACCGCAGCGCTTCAGCGCGGTGCGCCGCACGCTGGTCGGCATCGAGGGCCAGCTCGGCGAGGGTGCGGTGCAGCCGAGCCGTGTGCGCGTAGGCGGAGCCCAGGTTGCCGAGGTAGACCACCGAGGTCGTGGCGCTCGTGACCGCCTCCTGCACCCGCACGGCCGCTTCGCACGCGGGGAGCGCCTCCGCCGGTCGGTCGACGCCCGCGAGCATGCGGCAGATGGAGCGGTGGAGCAGCGCGACGCGGTTGCCCGCTTCCACGTTGTCGAGGTCGGCCTCGTAGCGACGCTCGGCCAGCGCGAGCGAGCGGCGAAGCGCCACGAGGGCATCGTCGGTGCGGCCCCGGTTGGCGTACACCCGCGCGAGCGCCGAGAGCGCCCGGGCCTGCGCCTCCTCGCCCTTCTGGTTGGTCGGGTCGGTCTGCGCCATCGCGTCGGCGTAGGCGAGCGAGCGGCGGATCGAGGCCGGGGCCTGGTCGCCGTCGCGGAGACCGAGGCGGCCCTGCGCCAGCCCGAGGTACCCGTAGGCGATGTGGAGACCGTACTGCACCCGCGCGTGGTTGGGATGGCGCTCTTCCAGGCGATGCAGGAGTGGGAGCCCGTCCGCCTGCATGAGGTCGAGGAGCGCCGCGTTCTGTCCCGAGAAGCGCAGGCCGTCGGCGAGGTAGGAGGTGGCCCGCCAGAGGTGGAGCGCGAGCGCGAGGTCGTCGGGGGCATCGTTCACGAGCGGCTCCAGTGTGGCGATGCTGGCGTGGAGCGCCGCCAGTCCCTCGTCGTACTGCCCGTCGAAGACGAGGCCCCAGCCGTGCTCGCTCTGAATTCGGCCGTGCACGTGGCGCGCGTCAGCGCTGGGCGGCGTCTGCGCGACGAGGGGCGCGAGCAGCCCCATCGCCCGGCGGCGCATCGCGGTCACGTCGTCTTCGCCCCCACGCCAGCCGACAACGGCGGCCAGGTGGCCGTAGCTGTCGGCGAGCACCAGCCGCACGCGGGCGTCGGTCGAGTCGCGGCGCCACAGCGCAGCCCGCAGCTCGAACGCCCGGCGGTAGCTCTCGATCGCCCCTTCGAGGTCGCCGAGGTTGGTGTAGTGCGGGTGCCCCTGCACCTCGCCGACCTGTGCGTAGGCCTCGGCCAGTTCGAACTGCAGCGCAGGGTCGGTGCGCCCCTCCTGGTACAACTCGTTGAGGTAGGCGAGCGCGCTGGCGACGAGCGTCCGGCGGGCTGGCGTGGCCCCCGGCAGGTCGCGGATGCCATCATGGATGTCGGAGAGGAGCGTGTTGGAGAGGGCGCGCACGCTCTCGAACCGCTGCGCGGCGATGCGGGCCTGGCGCGTGGTGGCGAGGATGCCGCCGAGCAGCACCAGCGCGATCACCACCGTCGCTCCGACACCGACCGTGTGGCGACGCACGAACGCCGAGGCGCGGTAGAGCGGCGCGGACCGTCGGGCGCGGATGGGGAAGCCGTCGAGGTGCCGCCGGAGGTCGTCGTCGAGGTGGGCGGCGGAGGCGTAGCGCGCGGCCGGGTCCTTCGCGAGCGCCTTCCCAACGATGGCATCGAGGTCGCCCCTGAGCTGTCGGCGCAATCTGCGCAGAGTCGTGCCACGCAGCCGAGCCACATCGGCGTCCTCCAACCCCACGGTCGCACTCGGCGGCGACGGGACCTCCTCGCAGATCACGCGCTCGACCTCGGCGACGACGCGGCCTGGTACGTCGTAGGGGCGGCGGCCCGCGAGCAGTTCGTAGAGCAGCACGCCCAGCGCATAGACGTCGGTCGCGGTCGTGACCGCCTCGCCGCGCACCTGCTCGGGAGCGGCGTAGGACGGCGTCAGCGCGCGGACGCCCGCGCTCTCGCTGGGGCTCTCGACCGACTCCTCGCCCTCCAACAGCTTGGCGATGCCGAAGTCGAGCAGCTTCACGTGCCCCTCCGGCGTCACGAGGATGTTGGACGGCTTGAGGTCGCGGTGGACGATCAGGTTTTGGTGGGCGTACTGGACGGCGTCGCACACGTGGCGAAAGAGCCCGAGGCGGTCTCGGACGGAGAGCCGGTGCCGGTCGGCGTAGTCCGTGAGCGGCTCGCCCTCGACGTAGTCCAACACGAGGTAGGGCAGCCCGTCGGGCGCGCCGGGGAGTCCGGGCGTCACGCCGCCGTCCAGCAGCCGCGCGATGCCCGGGTGGTCGAGCGTGGCGAGCAGCCGCCGTTCCGCCTCGAAGCGGCGCACGAGCCGCCGGTCCAGCGCACCGCGGCGGACGAGCTTGATCGCAACGCGGCGTTCGAACTGCCCGTCGGCGCGCTCGGCGAGGTAGACCACGCCCATCCCCCCTTCGCCGACGGGCTGGAGCAGCCGGTACGGCCCTAGGCGCGTCCCCTCGGGCAGGCGCACGGGCTGGTCCAGCAGCGACCACACAGCCGCCGGCACAGGCTCGTCGAGAAAGGGCGTGTCGTCGTCGTGCGCGACCAGCAGCGCCTCGACCTCGGCGCGTAGCGCGGGATCGTCACACGCCTCGTCTAGGAAGGCAGACCGCGTCGCCCGGGGGCGCCCGACGGCGTCCTCGAAGAGGGCTTTCACCTGGTGCCAGCGTTGCGTTTCCATGAGCTTGGATGTCCTCGCCCCAATGCACGCCCTACAGCTTGCAGAGGATTGATTCGGAATGATGTCATCCTGAGCGAGCGCCGCGAGTCGAAGGATCGTTGTCCATCCCGGCGCTCATCGCGAGAACTGCAAGCTGGAACGTAGATCCCGTCCCTCTCTACTGTGCAGCATCGATGGCACGCGGCTCATCGTGCAGTGCCCGGCGGAGCCAGGCCCGGGCCGTCTGCCAGTCGCGCTTGACGGTGGCGGGCGAGATGGACAGGGCTGTGGCCGTCTCCTGCACGCTCAGCCCCCCGAAGTGGCGGCACTCGACGACACGACAGAGGCGCGGATCCAGCCGTTCGAGTCGCTCCAGCGCATCGTCGAGCGCGAGCAGGTCGTCGAGGCGGGCGTCGGTGAGCAGCATCGCCTCGTCGAGGGACCGCCGTGCCGCGCCGCCGCCGCGCTTGGCCGCATTGCGCTGTCGGGCATACCAGATTAGCACCCGCCGCATCACGCGCGAGGCGATGGCGAAGAAGTGCGCGCGGTTCTCCCACGCCGCGGGCCCGTCGCCCGCCAGGTTGAGAAAGGCCTCGTGGACGAGCGCCGTCGTGCTCAGCGTGTGCCCGTCGCGCTCGTGCCGCATGTGGTAGTGCGCCCGCTGACGAAGCTCGTCGTAGACCAGCGGCATGAGTCGGTCGAGCGCGGCCTCGTCGCCCCCCTACCACTCGTGCAGGAGTTGGGTGACCGCAGGAGAGGACGGTGGGGGCATGGGACGCCTCGGCAAGCCCAGAGAACTGAAAACATAGTGCTTGGCCTGCTTTCCTGCAATCCAGCTCGGAGCAGGACTGACCGCCCTCCTGGGTCGGGCCGGTCGACGATGTCACACGGGGTGAGCCCTCGTCCCCGTCTTTGTCCCATCTCTCTGTGACCACCTTGCTCACCGTGCCTTGGCCCAGATGCCCTCCCGTGCGATGCTTCGCGCCCCTCTGTTTTTCTTGCCCGTCCTCCTCCTGCTCGTCAGTGGACGCCCGAGCGCTCTGGCGCAAGACGCGCCGGGCCGTGCGATCTACGTCATCATGGACGGCTCGGGATCGATGTGGGGCGCGCTGCCCGACGCCTCGCGCAAGGTCGAGGTCGCCAAGGCCGTGCTCCAGAACTTCGTGGCGCAGGACTTCGGCAGCGCCGACCTTGCACTGCGCGTCTACGGCCACCGCGAGCGCCGCAACTGCCGCGACTCCGAGCTCGTCGTCCCCCTCGGCGACGCCGCGACGGCCGTGCCGCAGGTCGAGGCGTTCGCTCGCGAGTTAAACCCGCTCGGCATGACGCCCATCGCCTATAGCCTCCGGGAAGCTCTCAATGACATGGACGGGCGCGCGGGCGAGATCATCCTCATCACCGACGGCAACGAGACGTGCGACGAGGACCCGTGCACGCTCGTCCGCGCCTGGCGCGAGCAGGACATCGCCGTCAACGTGCACGTGGTCGGGTTCGGCATTGAAGCACAGGAACGGGGGGCGCTCCAGTGCATCGCCGAGGCCGCGGGTACCGCGTACCGCGACGCATCTTCCGCCGACGAACTCGCGGCCGAGCTGGCGCAGATCCGCGAGGACGTCGTCGAGGAATCCCCGACCGAAGCCGAGCCGGGCCCTCCGCCCAGCGGCGGCTCCGTGGCGCTCACCCTGCGCGGCGTGGATGCCCAGGGCAACGCGATGCCCATCGAAGGCCATCTCGTGCAGGACGGCGTCGAGCGCTTCGCCGTCACGAGCGACGGGCGCAACGTCGTAGAGGCAGGCCCCTACGACCTCGTCGTGGGCGTGCGCACGCAAAACGGCACGCTCTACCGCCCCGTGACGCGCCCCCTCACCACCAGCGCGACGGACGACATGGTCGTGGAGGTCGAGGTCGTCGTGCCGCCGTCGGCCAGCGCCGTGTTCATCGAGAACGGCGAGGAGCGGCGGGGCGCGCTCATCCGCGCCTACCAGGACGGCGCGGAGGTCTTCACCTTCCGCCCGTTCGACACCGTCTACGTGGACGAGGGCACCTACACGTTCCAGAGCACGCTCAACCAGGACAACACGCTGGAGGTCACCGCGTCGTTCGCAGCGGGCGAGCACAAGACGCTGCGCTTCGAGGCCGTCGCCACGGTCCGCGCGCGCTTCAGCATGCACGCGGGCTCGTCGGACGTCCGGCTGCGCGGCAACTACGACCTCTACCAGGACGGCGAGAAGCGCTACGATGTCCACACGTCGAACGGCGCCGACATCCGACCGGGCACCTACGACATCCACCTCGACAACGACCTCATTCCCCATGTCGAGCGGGGCGTCGTGGTGCCTGCGTCGCCAGAGGAGCAGCACATCGAATTCGACGTGCCCGTCGGGTTCGTAACGTTCGTCTACGAGAGCGCCGACGGGACGCGGGAGGGCGACCGCCGCGTGTTCATCGGGCGGGGCGAGCGCGGGCGGTCGCGCACGAAGCAGTCCGGCGAGCGCATCGCGCTCGTCCCAGGCACCTACCGCGCCGAGGGCTGGCCGGGCACCTACGACACGCTCGTCTTCGAGGTCGTGGCAGGCTCGGAGCAGACCATCGCCCTCCGCACGCCGTGACGCCTATTGTCGGTTCCCCCTTTCGTCTTGCCCGCACTCCTATGCAACCGCGTCGGCTCTCCCCGCTCCTGATCGCCCTGCTCGTCGTTTTTCCGCTGCTCGGCGCCCGCTGTAGCTCCGACTCGGACGACGACGCTACCCCGAATCCGACGGCTATGGAGGACCGCTTCGTCGAGGCCTGCCTGGACGCGCTCAACTGGGACGAGGCGCTCTGCACGTGCGCCGACGACCTCGCGCGCGCCGAGTTGACGGACACCGCCTACGATTTCGTCGTCGCGACCCTGAAGGACAGCGAGGCTGAGACCGCTCGCATCCGCCCGGAGCTGTCGTTCGAGGAGGCGACCTCGGCGGGGCTGTTCATGGTCCGAGCCGGGCAGGTATGCGCCGAAGCCACGGCCCCTGAAGCGCCACCTTCCGAAGCTGGCACGTGAGAGCCACTTCCTCGCCTCAATCAGTCGTATCGCGGTAGGCCCGGATGGCCTCGACCTCCAGTTCGAAGGGCCCATCGATACCGTCCACGATGTAGAAGCCGAACGCCTCCACGGACGCTACGTCGATGGGCGTGGCGTTGACCGGCTGGCCCCAGACCGTCGTGCCGAGGGCGCTGAAGGGCACGCGCACCCAGGTCCATTCAGGCGTCGTCTCGAAGGGGGCTTGCCGCGACACCCGCCGCCACCCGCGCATCGTCCCGTCGTCCACCTCGACCTCGAACGTCCGGCCGCCGCCGCGCACGCGCAGTTCGACGCCGTCGTAGGCGCTCAGGTCTGCTGCCCGGCTGATGCGGATGGACGTGAAGCCGCCGCCCTGCGTGACGAGCGTACCGTGAAAGCGGAGGACGCCGCTTTCGATGTTGATGTAACCTTGCGAGCGCCCGCCCATGACGCCGTCGTTGACGACCTGCCAGGCCGCGTCGTCGGGGGCGTCGAACTCGAACAGGGTCATGGTGGGATCAGACTGTTGATGCGCTTCAGGCTCGCCCTGATCCGGGCTAGTCGTGAGGGCGAGGAGGAGCGAAAGGAAAACGGGCAGCATGGCAGCGGGGAGAAGTGTGCGCGTTGAGACGCCCGCTCGCGCCACAGGTTGCCGCGTCGCACGCTACCGTCGCCATCGCGGCCACCAGCACCGCACGGCGCGCCGGTACTGCTCGAACGAGGCCCCAAACCGCGCGGCAAGGTCGGCTTCCTCCACGGGTCGGACGAGCGTGTGCCAGAGAAGACCCCCGGCGAGGACGTAGAGCAGCACGCCCCACGAGCCGAGGACGAGGCCGACGCCTGCCCCCTGCGTCAGCCCAGCGACCGCCATCGGGTTGCGGACCCAGGCATAGGGCCCGCGGATCACCAGCTTCCGGGCCGTGTCGAGCGGCAGCGGCGTGCCCTGCCCCACGACGGCCATCGTGGCCCCGCTCCAGAGGCCGAGCGCACTCGCCACCACGAACACGGCGACGCCGCCCCCCCGCTGCGGCGCAAACGACGGCACGCCGAGCATCGCCTCGATGCACACGAGCAGACCGGGAACGAGAAACAGCAACACCGCCCAGAAGACCGATGTTTGGAGCGCCGTTTTAGCCAGGTTCCACGCGGCCGAAGCCTCCTTTGCCTCTTGAAACAGCCTCGTCATGGCATTCTCTTCAGCGGGGACGGCATCGTCCCCGTCAGCCCAGGTCGTGAGCGAGGCGGAAGCCGTCGCCGCTCTCGCGGTAGGTGCGGACGTGCCGGGCGCGCATGGTGGTGCGGATTTCGTGCGGCGCGTTGAGCCAGGAGCCGCCCCGCAGGACGAATTCCTCGCAGGCCTCGCCGCCAAACAGGTTCGTCTGCAGCCCGAGCGCGTCGGCGTGCCCCGACTGCCAGCATTCGGAGACGAACTCCCACACGTTGCCGTGCATGTCGTAGAGCCCGAACGCATTGGGCGGGTAGCTCTTGACCGGCACCGTGGACGTCGGGCGGCCGCAGTCCTCGGTGATGAAGCCGTAGCGCGCCTTCGAGCAATCAGCCTCATCGCCCCAGGGGTAGGGGGTGGTCGTGCCTGCGCGGGCGGCGTACGCCCATTCGGCTTCGGTGGGCAGGCGATAGGCTCCGCCCGTCTCGCGGTTGAGCCACGGGAGGAACGCCGTCGTTATGTCGTTCCAGCTCATCTCGATTGCAGGACGGGTGCCTTTGCCCCAGCCGTTGTCGCCCCCGTCGGCGGTGTTGTCGGGGCAGGCCCCGGCGTCGATGCAGCGCTGGTAGAGCGCCCAGGTGGTCTCCGTCTCGGCGAGGTAGAACGCCGCCACCGACACCGACTGCTGCCGGATGCCGGCCTCGTAGTCCACCCACTCCTCTTCGATGCACGGCTCGTCGGCCTCGCCGCAGCCTTGCTGAAAGGTCCCGGCGGGGATCGCCTTCATCACAAACGGGACGCCCTGCACGACCTCGGTGTAGTCCGCGCCCGACTGAGCAGACCCGTGCGAACCGCTCAGGCACGCAGCAATCAGGAGGAGAGCGAGACGACTTGAACGAGGCATAGCACAAACAGGTAGGTGGCGTGAGCAGCTACGTAGAACAGTGGCAGAGGATACGCCCGACCTGAGCGCTTCCTCCGAGCATCGGGCGTGCTTACTCTGCGTGGGCTTACTCTGCGTGCTCGTGGCGGTCGCGCTCGTGGCGGCCGTGCTCGCGTTGGATCCGGTCGCGCCGGACGCGCTCGGCCAGGACCCGTTCGCGCGTGGGCACCTGCAGGGCGATGTAGGCCACACCGACCAGTCCGAGCGTGGCGACGGCTGAGCGCCCGATCCACGACGGGATCGACCAGAGGCTCAGCGAGACGGCCACGGCGATGGCAGCGATGGCCATTCCTTTGGCGCGCCTCGGCATTCCCAAGCCGTCGCGGTAGCCCTGCACCAGCGGCCCGATGGTGGGCAGCCCGAGCACCCAGCGCTCCAGGCGCGGACTCGACCGGGCGAAGCACGCCGCCGCGCCGATAAAGAATACCGTCGTGGGAAGCCCAGGCACCACCACGCCCAGCGCTCCTAGTCCGACGCACGACAAGCCAACGACGAGCCACCCTCCGCGTACCATGCGGCTGGAAGATGTCGGCGAAGCGTCCTCGTGGACAGACATGCGTGCGAGGGTCAAGACAGAGGGAGGGCTCTACGCTTTGGCCTAAGATCTGGATTCGGTAGGCAAGGTGGCGGGTGCCGCCTCGGGAAAATTCCCCACCGTGAGGAGATCGCCGAGGCAAGCACGTAATTGTGACCAGACCCCTCCTTACCCACAAGTGTCATGCGTACAGCTACCAATATTCTATTCGTTATCCTGTGCCTTGCATGCGCTCCCGCTTCCGCTGCGCAGGACGGATGTACGACCACGTGGACCCGCGCCAGCGGCGGCGCGTGGGGCGACGCCTCGAACTGGTCCGGCGGTATACCCACGACCGCCGACCGCGCATGCGTCCTCCTCGCGGGGACCTACACGATCACCTCGAACCGCATCGACGCGCTGTCGCTGCGCTTCGGTGGCGACGCTGGCACGCAGACGCTCGTGCTCACTGGCCCCGTCACGCTGTCCGAGCCGAGCACCCTGGGAGCTAACGCGGTGGTGGAGTGGATCAGCGGCTATCTGGAGGCGGGGACGCTCGTCAACGACGGCCTCCTCCGCTTCACCGGCGCCAACGCCAGCCGCGGCGCACGCGGCGCCACCGCCGTGCTCCGCAACCAAGGCACCACCACCTGGGAGGGCTCCGGCATCCTCTACGTCTACGACGGCGCCCGCTTCGAGAACGCAGCCGCCTTCAACGTCTCCGGCACCGGCAGCCTGCGGGGCTTCTCGGGCATCGGCACC